>NZ_JBQCZW010000010.1:0-36361 GCF_052089425.1 Ancrocorticia sp.
AGGCTGAGTGCTATTGACTGATCTAGGGGCACGGCTCTTTCGAGCCGTGCCCCTAGCTACGTATCGGTTGCAGGGGAGTTCTAAGGGGTGGACCTAGCGTCCTGTGTTTAGTCGAAGTCTGTACCCGATAAAAGAGAGTCCTAAGAGGTGGACCTGACTGTCAGAGTGGGCTGGATGACTGAGTTCTCGGCGGGAGCGGCGTAATCGTTCTGACGCCGGGTAACGTGTTCAAGCGCGGTGCTAATCAGTAGGTGGGCATCTTGGTGGATTGAGGTTAATGACCATTCAGGGCGTTCGGCTACATGAGTATCGTCGTAACTGATGATCGCAACATCGTGTCCAGGGGTAAGCCCTAGGCGGTGCAGGGCGGGTACGACGTCTATCGCGATCTTGTCGTTGTGCACCACGATGGCGAGCGGCCGTTCTCGATCCTCCGGATGGAACTCTCCAATGATTGGAGAAAGAGCGTCATCAGTGTCCACTACGACGTCCTCAAGCGGAATATCGGTCAGTGCCGAGGCGATCGCGTTACGCCGGTTACCTACCCAAATATCCCCACTTTCATGGCGGGCAGATAAGTGGAGGACTCGTTGCCAGCCGCGCTCGTGAACATGGCGGGCTATAAGCTGGGCCGCCGCAATTTCATCCATGTGGACTGTGTCAACGGTGCCGCCGATTGTTCCGCCTCCGATGACCACCATGGGAAGTGAGCGGCCAACACGGACAAGCTCCTCAGCGGGCTCCACAGGGGAGACCACCATGATTCCCGCTACGTCGAGTTCTTGGAGTTTGCGGACCACTTGGGCCTCGTGTTCAGGGCGATTGAGCGAGGTGACGATCAGGGGAAGCAGATCCAGATCACCTGCACCTTGCTGTAGCTCGGACACGAGCGTTTCGTAGAACGGGTTTCGGAGGTCTGGAAGGACGAAGCCCAGAGCCGAATGGAAGCGACCGGCCAACGCTGCCGCACCGATGTTTCGAACATAGCCCAGTTCGCCGGCAATAGCAGCTATTCGTGCACGGGTATCCTGGCTTACCCCAGCGGATCCAGAGAGGGCTAAGGAGACGAGCCCGCGCGATACGCCCGCTGCCCTAGCAATATCTGTCTGTGTTGGCCTCTGGTTCACGGAAATCCTTGGGTGTTGACGGGTGCTGACCATAACAGCACGAAAAACGTATCCTCGCGTGAGCATATCAAGTGAGGCGTAAAGCGCGATGAGGGCCTGATCCATGAGCAGAGGTGAACCCTCTCTAGACGGTGACTGACGAAGCCCAACTACGAGGCGATGAGTTGCGAGAGAATCGCTGGATTAGATATTGACCTAACAAACGGATGTATGTACTCTTAAGACATGTTCTAACGCGCGTTAGAACATGAAGGCCGGTACCAGATGGAGTACAGCAGAGGTGGGTTTGATGTCGAAATTACCGCTGCTGCCAACCGGTCTAAGCGTGGCATGCCACGCTGTCTAACGGAAACAATCAAACTGACTGAACTGACCCAAGAACATAGGAGTTCCTCATGTCTCTCAAATACGGCGCATACACCGCTTGTCTTCACGATCGGTCGCTAGGCGATGCCCTTGACGTTCTCAAGGATGCTGGCCTCAGTGGCGCAGAAGTCAACGTTGGTGGATTCATCCCTTCTCCCCACTGCCCAGCTGAGGTCTTGCTTGGCTCCCAGACTGCTCGTGATGAATACCTTGGGGTGTTCGAGGAGCATGGCGTTGAACTGACTGGTCTCAACACGTCCGGTAACCCGCTGTCCCCTCTTCCTGAGGAAGGCATCATTCAGGCCCACGAACTCAAGCGCGGTATCCGTACCGCAGGAGCCTTGGGTATCAAGGAAATCGTTGCAATGTCCGGTACTCCGGGTACCGATGCTTCCGCGAAGTACCCGTCCTGGATCGTCAACCCTTGGAATGGTATTGATCTGGATATCTTGGATTACCAGTGGTCTGTAGCAGTACCCTTCTGGAAGGAGATTGACGCACTCGCACGGGACAACGGAGTGGACGTGTGCTTAGAGCTCCATCCGCGTAACCTCATCTTTAATGTCCCGGCATTTGAGCGCCTCATTAATGAAACTGGTGCAACCAATATCAAGGTCAACATGGATCCCTCTCACCTGTTCTGGCAGCAGGCTGAGCCGATCGAGGCCATCAAGCGCCTCGGCTCCCACGTTGCTCACGTCCATGCCAAGGACACAAAGGTCTTCCCGGGCGTCGCATACCGTGGCGTCCTTGACACCGATTACGGGCACCTGCCTCCGGAGGCTGTTGGTTCGGCTCCGTGCGCAGTTGGTCATGACTGCACCGTATGGCCCGAGGATCCGGCATGGCGCTTCGTTGCCTTCGGTCTGGGCCACGATGAGCAGTACTGGGCCGATTTCCTTAAGGCTCTTGAGGATGTCAATCCCAACATGGTGGTGAACATTGAGCATGAGGATGCCGAATACGGCAACGTGGAAGGTCTCAAGATCTCCGCGAAGAATCTGCTTGCCGCGGCTGCACGACTAGGCTGAGAAGGTCTGCAATGAGGCCGGCAAGGCCTTGCATTAAGTAGGCCCTAGTTCGAATAAACGAGATCCCACCGACTATCCACGTGGTGCTCCCATTTGGATAGTCGGTGGGATCATCTGTACGCAAGTGAGCTGGCCAGAGTACTAGCAAGAAGCTGGGATTCTGACTCAGTTCGCGAAGTTCGGGTCAGTTCGTGAACTTTGGAGAGGGCTTGCCAGAGATGAGAATCTCAAGGTGAGCCCGCAGCGTTTGAGCAATGAGGGTGAAGTCCAATTCCTGAGTCTTATCGCAGAAGATTTCGGAGGCCCACCAGCCGTCATATCCGGTTGACTTCACTGCGTCCACCCACTCTTGGAGTGGAATGACTCCGCCTCCAGTCCAGACATTGCGAGAAACGGCCTGATCGGGGATCTCTCCTTCGGGGACCTTCAAGCCATCGCACACGTGAACGGCGTGAATGATTGAAGGATCTAGCTTCGCGACGTCCTCTGGCGTATCTCCCGCAACGAAGAAATGCCAGAAATCTACGACGATCCCTAGATTATCTTTCTTTGCAAGATCGAGAATCTTCAATGCTTGAGGTAGGGCATGCACCGGCGCCCAGCCGAGAGGCTCCAAAAAGAGTCCGAGGCCGTGATCGGCGGCGATGTCTGCAGCCAGCGCAACTCGCTTGCTTGTCTTCTCGATGAGCTCGTTCTCATCTGCGCCTAAGAGTCCGCGATAACGGCGGTCGTCCGAACGTAGGGTTCCGTTCCGGAAGTCTTTGACCACCTGGACATCCACTGGCCCAGTGCACATCTGGAGAGTAGGTGCGCCGTAAAGTTGGCCCAGCGTAGCTAGCCTTTCGGCTTCAGCCCGGAAATCGGCGTCGTCCATCTCTTGGAGTGCGCCAAAACCGGAAACCTCGATTCCCTCTAGAAGTGGGATAACGCTTTCGGGGGAGAATCCAGCGGAGAGGTATCGGTCCAACTTCGGATTCTGGAGCTCGATGCCGGCAAAACCTGCTTCCTTGGCGATCTTGATGTCATTGACCACGTTGCCGAAGAAGGTTGAGGTCACGTTCATAGAGAGTTTCATGGGAAGTCCTCTGTTCGATGCTTTTCTTTTACTTGATTTGTACGGGAAGTCCTGTGTGTAGAGACTCGGTGGCTGCCTCGGCGATTCGCTGAGCTCTCAATCCGTCTTCAACAGATGGTGAGGGCTGCTCGCCATTCGTCATTGCCTCCACGAAATGATCGAGTGCGGAGCGGTAGGTAGGAGCGATGCGTTCGAACCACCCAGGATGCATCGCATTGGTAGAGATCTTCTCTGCTGAGTACCGATTGACCCATCCGGTACGTTGTCTGGCTGCCTCGACCATGGATGCCGAACCATTCACTTCGATCCGTTCGTCGTACCCATAGCCAATTCGTCGTTGGGCATCAATCTGGCAGATTGCGCCATTGGAGAGCATCAGAATCACAGCGGAGGTGTCCACGTCCGGAGCATTCTTGACCTCAGGGTCTACCAAAGCAGATCCAGTGGCGTAAACGGAGACCGGTTCGAGGCCTGTGATCCAGCAGAGTAGATCGAAGAAGTGGACTACCTGGTCGCGCATTTGCCCGCCAGATACCTTGAGGTAGTCAATTGGAGGGAGCGACGGGCCGCGTGAGCTCATCTGAACCAGCTCAACTGAACCAACTTCACCAGCAGCCACAGCGTCTCGCAACGCAATGTTCGAGGGATCGAAACGACGGTTGAGGTCAATCATGGCCGGTACGCCAGAATCTTGAACCACACGGGCCGCTTCCTCCGCCACGGTGACGTTGAGGTCGATTGGCTTTTCGCAGAGTATCGCTTTGCCTGACGGGGCAGCTTGCTTGAGAAGATCGGCGTGGGTGTTGGTAGAGGAGGCAATGAGGACAGCATCGATCGAGCTATCGCATAGGATTTCGTCAATCGAGGAAGCTGCGGTGGTCTCATACGTGCGTGCAATTTCATTGGCGCGGAAGGCATCGGCATCGAAAACGCACGCGAAGTTGATGCCGGGGTGAGCAGCAAGGTTACGTGCATGGACTTGACCGATGAAACCAGCGCCAAGTAGAGCAAAGGAAATCATTCTGTCTCCTAAAGGGGCGTGGCTCGAACAGTGGATCTGCGCTTGAGCCCTCGAATGTGGTGAACAGTCTTAAAGGGAAACGTCATTACAGCTATGTACTGACAAGCTTCCTTGATGTCAACATTAGCATGACCTCAAGTAGTCGTGGAAGTAGTCGCTTCTCCTCGGCTTGGACGCCGTACCGGTGCAAGACGGTCCTCACATGCTCGAGGAACTCAACGCGTTAGAACAGCAAATAGACTGCGCTCAGTATGGAGAGTCCGATGACCAATGGGTTAAAGATCGCTGGATTGATACGGGCGATCACCAGCCGTCCAAGAAGTGCGCCTACGATCACCGTTGGCAGGAGCAAGAGGTCCGTAGCGAGCGAATGCGCGGAATGCAGCCCTAAGATTCCTTGAAAGGGGAGCTTAGCTAAGTTGACAACAAAGAAGAACCAGGCCTGAGTTCCAAGGAACCGGACCATGTCGAATCCGGAGGCCAAGAAGTACATTGTCATCGGAGGGCCGCCCGAGTTGGCCACCATGGTGGTGAAACTGCCGATGAAACCGTAGATCCAGCGTGCGATGCGGCTCTGGCCAAACTTTGCCGCTGAGGGTTGTTGGTTGCTTGGCGGTTTGCTCCGCGGAATCGATGGTGTGGGCAATCTCCGGTGTTTCCGCCTCCTCTGCCACTGATGCGAGCGAGTCCTCTGCGGCATCTGCTGCGCTGTCTTTTCGTCTCCCCCTGAGCATGAGCAGTAGCGTGATGGCAGTAAGAACAAGAAGGATGGCGCCGATCAGCTGACGCATTCCATCGTCGGAAATAACGTTAAGGACGAGGGCGCCAACAATGAGGCCAATGAGCACAGGCGGGACAAGTGAGCGGAGTGCTTTCCAATCGGCGTCACGCCGGTATGTCCACACAGCTAACAGGTCGCCCACGATGAGCAGAACGAGCATCACGGCCGTGGATTCCTTTGCTGGCAACACCGCAGCAAACATGGCGACTGCCACTGTGGCTAAACCCGGCAGTGCAGTTTTCGCAACTCCAATGAGTAGTCCGGCGATGGCCAAAACAACCCAGCCGTAACTTGTTAGATCGTAAACCGGCAACATACACACATGTTAGGACTTTATTCGCCATGGCGTGTGGGATCTTAGTCGTTAATACCTAAGCAATTGCTCGGGAGATTATTGAAATTACGGAGAACAAGCGGTCATGGCGTGCTATATAGGCGTATGTCATACTTGTATTTGTCTAAACATTGTTAACGAAGACTATGAATTCAACGAGGAGTTCCGATGCCAAAGAGAGTGCTTGGAGTTGGTGTTATCAGTCTGGGGTGGATGGGCCGCCTGCACACACAAGCGTACAAGGCGTTGTCTGAGCGCTACAGAGAGATAGATGCAGACATTCGGTTGGTGAGTGCGTGTGATCCCGTCGAGCAAAACCGAGTGTTGGCCACGGAGTCCCTTGGGTTCGCGAAGGCTGTGGCTGATTACCATGAGGTGTTGACGGATCCAGAGGTAGATATTGTTTCCATATGCTCGCCAAACTACCTGCACCGTGAGATAGCGCTAGTAGCGATTGAGGCAGGTAAACCTTTCTGGATAGAAAAGCCCATGGGGGTTTCGGCGAGCGAATCCAAAGACATCGCGGTATCGGCGGCGCAAGCAGGGCTGGTAACATCTGTCGGTTTCAACTACCGGCATGTTCCTGCAATTGAGAAGGCGCGTGAAATAGTCCGAAGCGGACGCCTCGGGCGAATCACCAATGTACGGTGCTGGCTCATGGCCGACTACGCGTCCTTCCCCGAAGGACCGCTCACGTGGAGGTATGACCGCGAACTCGCCGGTGCCGGTGTAGTTGGAGATCTGATGAGCCACGGTGCTGATCTTGTCCAGTACGTCTGCGGCCGAATCGCCTCCGTTTCTGCACTGACCGACACCTTCATCCCCGAACGACCGATCCCCACGAGTGTGGGCGTGGGCCACAGCGGCTGGGAGGTCTCCGATGAGTTGGGGGCAGTGGGGAACGAGGACTACGTTGCGATGATCGTGCGGCTGGCCAATGGTGTGGTGGGGACGCTTGAATCCTCGCGGGTTTCGGTTGGGCCCCGCTCTGAATACTCCATTGAGGTGTACGGGACGGATGGTTCGCTCCGGTGGAACTTTGAGAAACTGAACGATCTGGAAATCTGCATTGGCCGTGAGAACGAGTTCCAAGGCTACACGCGAGTCATGGCTGGCCCCACATTCCCATCATTTGAACGCTTCCAGCCGGGAGCTGGAACGTCAATGGGATTCGATGATCTTAAAGTTATCGAGGCTGCTCAATTCGTTCAGTCTGTGCTCACCGAACGCCAACTGGCACCTTCCGTGGCCGATGGGTGGGCGGCCGCGGAAGTGGATGAGGCAACGGTTGCCTCCGCGAGCGATGGGCAGTGGCACGACGTCGCTCCCGTGACAGGACGAACCACATACGACTCTGATGGTCCCCTCTGGCCATGAGTCATGAATATTTCGAATACATCTGAACATAGAAAGGTAGAGCATGAGCACGATTAAAGTGGGCTGCGCCCCTATTGCGTGGGTAAACGACGATATGCCAACGCTGGGAGGAGAGACAACGTATCGACAAATCCTGAGCGAAGTGGCGCTCGCGGGCTATGCGGGTACGGAGATCGGCAACAAGTACCCCAAAGACCCAGCTGTTCTCAACAAGGAACTGCAGATGCGCGGAATTAAGATCGCCGCGGCATGGCACGGTTGCCTTCTGACAACCGAACCCTATGAGGAAGAAGAGAAGAAGTTCATCGCCTTTCGCGATTACATGGCCGCGCTGAACGCGGACTGCATCAACATCTGCGAGCAGGGACACTCGATCCAGGGTATGCGCGACAAGTCGATTTTTGATGACAAGCCTGTTTTTACGGACGATGAGTGGAACCGCCTGTATGAGGGACTAGATCGGTTCGGCGAATTGGCCGCAGAAAAGGGACTACGCTTGTCCTACCACCACCATATGGGTACAGGCGTCCAGACTACGGCTGAGATTGACCGCCTGATGGAGAACACGGATCCAAACAAGCTCAAACTTTTGGTAGATAATGGGCACCTCCTATTCTCTGGTGAAAGCCCTGCCGAGATCGTGAAAAAGTATCTCAATCGCATCGGCCACGTTCATCTCAAGGACATTCGCCCAGACATTGTGGAGAAGGCGCGTGCTGACAAGCTCAGTTTCCTTGACTCGATACTTGCTGGGTCCTTTACAGTCCCCGGCGATGGTCCCACGGATTTCGAAGAGCTTCTGCAGCCAGTCGTGGACTCAGATTATGATGGTTGGTTCATGGTGGAAGCGGAGCAGGATCCCGATGTGGCGAATCCGCTCGAGTATGCACTCATCGCTCGCAGGCATCTGCACGAGACACTTGGTGTTTAACGAGGCTGGTGTATAACGAGGCAGCGTTATCGAGATAATTGCTACCGGCTTAGGTTGAGTGGGGGTGAGCTTCAAGGCGCACCCCCCGCCGTTGCTCACCCGCGGCGGATTTGCTGGCCTTCTGGGGATCGATGTGGGCTGCGATAGGTGATGGCGGGAACTTCCAACTGTGGAATGTGTGGTGCGGGCGTTGCTGTACGAACCGGTCCCGTTGACCCGCGAACTGTTAAGGACGTTGGGAGAATTGTTCCACGAGCCTGAGTTGAAATGGCGGCCGAATCCAAGCGGTGGATTGCACGTTCGGCAGCGAATCTGGCTAGATCACGAGGACTTTGGTGTACGGACGTCATGTTGATTCCCGGGCGTGATGCAATCTCCGAATCATCAAAACCGATGACGGATACGTCAGCAGGTACGGATACTCCGCACCGGATGAGCACATCGATGAGCCCCAGAGCACACCTATCATTGAATGCGATGATAGCGGTTGGAAGATCGCCTGAACGTACGATTGCCTCGGCTACGCTTGCACCGGAAGCTTCATCTTTTCCTCCGTCAGGCGTTGAATACGCCGTTTCCTGAAGCCCATTCACGTCAATTGCACGCTCAAACGCAGCCAGCCGATCCTGCCCCCCGGCGGCTTCGGAGCAGGAAAGATATCGTATCTTGGTGTGCCCCAATTCCATGAGGTGGCTGGTGGCGAGGTTCATGCCGTCGTCGTCAGAAACAACCCAATCAACTCCGGGCGCCACACTCCTCTGGGCCACGGTAATCACGGGCATCCTCCGGCTCAGACGGCCGAGCCTCTCCTCCTCCAGCAGGCACCCAAGCAAGATGAGGGCGCCGCTACGGTAGGAGAGCAGTGTTTCTACGGCTTCGGATTCGCTGCGGTGTTCGGAGACTGCCGAGAGCACCAACTGATATCGAGTGTTGGCGGTGGCGGCGTACAACCCGTCGAGAAGTTCATGGTGAAATGGTTGACGGGTATTGAACGTGACTCCAATCGTATTAGGGGATGAGACGCGAAGGGCGCGGGCGCTCTCGTTGCGCACATAGCCAAGCCTGTTGGCGGCCTCCAATACCTTCTCACGCGTGGCGTCACTGGCTCCGGCGGCGTCCCTGAAGATGATGGAGACCAGTGACTGAGACACTCCAGCTTCGCGGGCAACGTCGCGCATGGTTGGCCGTGGCCTCTCAGCAGGATCTGTCATCTTCCCTTCCTTGGAACCGATTGCACGTGTGGCTCTCAGAATAGCAACTGAGGCAAGCAGTTAGCGGCATCTAACGTGCATATGTGCTGATTTCCCGCGACGAGTAGGCGTGCTGGCTGTATGTGTACACCGATAATTTCACGGCCGGTGGCTCTCGATCTATTGTATGAAACCTTCCGATGGTACGTGGACAATGTATTGACAAGACATTTGAGCCTACCTACACTGACTAGTACGAACTAGTGATTCGAAGTAGCTCAACAATGCGTGAAGCCGAATCGCTACACAACTCGACAAAGGAGTTCGAGCCTATGAAGAAGATTGCATTAGTGGGAGCTGGCAGAATCGGTACCCACCACGCGAGGACAATAGCTGGCGAGGTTGCCGGAGTTGAACTGGCGGTGCTGGCGGATCCTGTGGCACAACATCGTGATGAGCTGGCTGCGGAGTTAAACGTGGCGAGCACACTTGACGATCCCTTGCAGATCGCACAAGATGAGACGATCGACGCGGTGGTCATCACGGCACCGGCGGCAAACCACGTAGAGCTCATCACGGCGTTTGCAGCCGCCGGAAAACACATCTTCACCGAGAAGCCGGTGGCAATTACAGTGCCGGATGCCAAAGCCGCTGTAGCTGCCGCGAAAGAAGCTGGTGTACTTTTCCAAGTAGGTTTTAACCGGCGTTACGCCGAATCATGGGCCCGGGCCAAGGAGATGGTTGCTGCCGGCGCAGTAGGTTCTGTGCAGCGTGTCCATTCGATGACCCGCGATCCTGGGCCGTGGCCGGGTGACCCGGCAAAGGTGGCCCCGGGAACGATCTTCAACGAAACCCTCATCCATGACTTCGATACCATCAATTGGTTGAACGAGGGTGCTGAACCCGTCGAGGTTTATGCGGTCGCGGATGCTCTGGTAGCACCCGAGGCAAAAGGAACTGGGTTCTTCGACAGTTCGGTGGTTATCATTCGATACAGCAATGGAGCCATGGCAACGGCGGAGGCCTCATTTAGCGCGATGTACGGCTACGACCTTCGAGGAGAAGTATTTGGCTCGAAGGGCATGACCTCCATGGGAAACCTAGCCAACACTGACGCACGGCTTTATGACAGCGGCGGTGGACACTGCGACACGTCCGGAACTGACACGTCGCGCTTCCATGAGGCGTACAGGTTGGAGTTCCAGACGTTCGCTGATCTGATCAATGGTAAGAACGTGGACTATCCGGGTGCTGAAGCGGGAATCAAGGCGCAGCTTGTTGCTGCTGCGGCCATCAAGTCCGTGGCCGAATGCCGTCCAGTACAAATTTCGGAGGTAAACGAATGAGCATCAAAGCGAACAACAGCCCGTTCCGGTTGGCAGCCTGTTCGGAAATGATCTTCCAAGATATTCCCTTCATGGAGCGGCTGGAGAAGATAGCCGGGCGTGGCCTTGAAGTTGAGATGTGGGACTGGACCAACAAGGATCTGGATGTGATTGCCGGTACCGGAATACCGATCAGCTCGATGACTGGTTATGTTTCGGGAAACCTGACCGATAAGGATGAAATTCCGAACCTCTTGGAATCCGCTAAGCGATCGGTGGAGGCTGCACACGTGGTGGGCTGCACTCGCCTCGTCATTCATGGAACAGGCTTGGGTGAAGGCGGAATACCGGTGAAGCCTGTTCAGGTTGTCACGGGGGCTATGTGGGCGCAGGCGGCGTTGACCCTCAATGCCCTGTCGAAGATCGGGCGAGATGGCGATGTGATGTTCACCCTCGAGAATCTCAACCTCCCGGTTGATCACGCCGGAACTCCATTCAACAGTCCGCACGATACTCTCGCACTAGTATCGGCGGTAGATTCGCCGAACGTCCGAATGAATCTGGATCTTTACCATGCGCAGATCGGTGATGGCCAGTTGATTGAAACCTGCCGGACCTCCCTGCCGTGGATCGGCGAGATTCAAATCGCGGATGCACCCGGGCGGTGCGAACCTGGAACAGGCGAGATCAACTACCGCAACGTGGCGCTCGCCCTCAAAGACATGGGATATACGGGGGTTGTGGCGATGGAAGCCTTCGCCAGCGGTGACTCTGACCAAGCCCTCGATACCTTCATTGAGACATTCTCCGTCTAGTTTTTCATGATGTTCGTCAGCGTTGACGACGTAAGGAGTCGTGACAGTATGGCTGTTACTAGCAAGAGTGATCAAAGAACAAAACCTTTGAAGAAGCGTAATCTTAACGGGGTAGTTTTCGTGGCCACAATGGGCGCGCTCGCCTTTGGATTTGATACTGGTGTCATTTCCGGTGCTATCCCGTTCCTTGAGCTTCCCTTTTCTGAAGGAGGACTGGCCCTCAGTGCCAGCCAAGTCGGTATCGTAACGTCTTCCCTCCTCCTTGGTGCTGCCTGTGGAGGACTGCTCTCAGGAAACCTCGCCGATCAACGGGGACGCAAACGTACACTTCTCATCTTGGCACTTCTGTTCACCGCTGGTGCCATCGGCACGTCACTGGCGCCCAATATCGTGGTGATGGTGATATTCCGAGTCGTGTTGGGCCTCGCCGTAGGTGGGGCATCGGCCATCGTCCCGGTGTTCATTGGCGAATTGGCACCCACCCACTTGCGTGGGCAGCTGGTGGCGCGCAATGAGTTGACGATTGTGACGGGTCAGCTGCTTGCCTACACGTCTAATGCGATCTTCGCACAGACAATGCCGGACAACCACCACGTGTGGCGGTTCATGCTTATCTTGTGCACAGTGCCCGCACTCCTTCTGTTCTTCGGGACCTTCTATTTGGCGGAATCGCCCCGCTGGCTCATCTCTCACAACAAACTGGCCGAGGCGCGGGACGCACTATGGCAGCTCCGCGAAGGAGACGATGTTGAGGATGAACTCCAAGAGATCAAGCAGCACGTAGAAGAGACCAAACGAATAGAGGCGGCCTCACTGAGGACCGAAATGAAGGTCCCATGGATCAGACGTATTGTATTGATTGGCGTCACCTTGTCCTTCTTGTCCCAGATGACCGGAGTGAATTCGGTGATGTATTACGCGCCGTCCATCCTCATTCATACAGGCTTGGGGACGAGCGCTTCGATCGTGGCCACCATTGGCAACGGAGTAGTCTCCGTCCTGGCAGTGGCTTTCGGCTCGATGGTGTTACTGCCACGCATTCGAAGGCGCCCGATGCTGTTGACAGGGCAGATCGGCGTCACATGTTGCCACGTACTTCTTGGATCAGCGTTTGTGTTTATGGCGCAGTCCGTATTCCGCTCTTACGTAGTGCTGGCACTCATGATGCTGTTCCTGTTCTTCATGCAGGCCTTCGTCTCGGTGATCTTCTGGCTGATGCTTTCGGAGATTTTCCCCCTCCGCATTCGTGGAAAAGCAATGGGGCTGGCAGTGTTCGCGAACTGGATCGCAAACTTCATTGTTGCGATGCTGTTTCCCCCTCTTCAAGAGAGCCTGGGTGGAGCGTTGTTCTTCATATTTGCTCTCATCAACTTCGGCACGATCTTCTTCTATCTGAAGTTCATACCTGAGACAAAGGGGCGTTCCTTGGAGGAGCTTGAACGGCATTTCCAGAGTCAAGGAAAGTAGGGGTAGTTCCTCACCCGTTCGTGAGGGCCGGTGCCGCCGTGGTTAGGTGTGCTCGGCCCTCGCGTGGCCGTTTAGGGAAACAAAAAGGGCGGTACTTCGCTGTACCGCCCGCTTTACCTTCGTGGTGATTGGATCCCGCTTCAGTCCTCCGTGACTGCTGACGAGAAACCTGTTGAGGCTACCACTGCCTGCTCATTAATATCAGACTTCAGGTGACGCGATTGCCACGCTGATGGTCCTGTAGAAGTAGAACAGTGCAACGGCAGCTGACATAAAGCCCGCAGCAATCACCACACTGGTTACCTGAGCGAATGCTCCTGCGAAGGCAACTGCGAGGAAAAGGGACATTACCGCTACCGTTACGGCAAGACGGACATCCCCGCCCTTGGGCAGAGTAGGCGTAACCGTCCTGGTCCGTGCGAATGTGTTGTAGCTTGCGGTCATGGTGCTCATATCGGTGCTTCCTTTATCTGTGTAAGACATGCAGGAGCACCAACGTGCCCTGCACGTCGACGTGCGCCCGGGATTTCCCGGACGCTTATAATTGTATGGACAAATTGGACTGATTCCAATGCCGTGCAGCGTATGATCGATCACGTTGGTTGCCGCAACGGTTGTGCTCCACGCATGGACTCAATTGTGAGGCGAGTACTTGGTGCGAGAAATCGTCGTCGTCGCCAAAAATCGACAACGTGTTTCTGTGTCTAAACCGTGCACCCTAGATACCACGTAGGCGAAGAATCGTCGAGAATACGCTGCGAGGAAGCTTTGTGGTCTATGGGCACGGTTATTGAGGAAGCGACTGGGGCGACGAACTAGGCCAAATCCGCGTGTGCCTGCAAAGTTGCTGCCTCCGCGAGTTCAAGAGCCTCTACGCCGTCGCGGATGCTCGGGGTCAGGTCAGAACCGGTGCTCACGGAGGCGATGAACCCCTCGATCTGACGCTCGAAGGCGAGGCCGTAGCGATCCGTGTTGTTGGTGAGAACTCTCCCCAAGGCATTCGTGGATGTGGCATGTGAGGACGTGACAGACGTGGCACGTTGATTATTCATGGTGAGTGAGCCGAGAGAACCGAAAGCTTCTATGCGCTGATCCCAACCGTAAACGCACCGCCGATCGTTGATGATTGTGGCGACGGCGCCAGATTCGGCCTTGAGTACGGCGACCGCAGCGTCAAAATCCCCGAGTGCTTTCACACGTGGATCCACCACATTCTGTCCAACAGCGTGAATCGACGTGATCGGGCCGAGGAAGAAGCGTGCCAAGTCAAGCTCATGGATCATCATGTCTTTGAAGATGCCACCCGACAGAGGTACGTATTCGAGCGGCGGTGGCAGTTCATCGCGAGAAACTAGTGTCAGCTGCTCTAGGTTTCCGATTTCTCCGGCGTCAATTCGGTCATGCAATTCGAGCACAGTGGGGTCGTATCTGCGATTGAATCCGATTTGCACGCGACCACTCATCTCCTCGACCTGACGGAGGCATGCTTGGGCACGGGGTAGATCTAAGTCCACTGGCTTTTCGCACAGAACGGCTTTTCCTGCCTCAACGGCTGCGAGGATGTACTCAATATGGGTACCAGTGATTGTGGTGATGATGACGGCATCGACATCGGGAGCCGTGATGGCTTCGTGGGCATCCGTGCTCACTTTGACCTCTGGCCCGGCGAGTGCTGTTGCCTTCTCGATCGTGCGGTTGGTGATCCACGTGAGGCGGGCATTTGGGGAGCGGCGAATGGCTGCGGCGTGCACGGCGGCGATCTTTCCTGCACCTATAATAGCAACGTTGATCATGGAGCTGACTTCGTTCATGCCGTGCTAGTGCAGCACCGAGGAAAGAGCGGTCACGACAAGAGCATGATCGTGGGCCGCGGCCAAACCCGATACGGCAACGTAGCCAATCGCGACGCCACTTGGTAGGAGAATGGGGAAAGCTCCGCCGTGTGCTGCATACTGATCGGCAGGTAACTTGCTCTGTTCGTCAAAACCGCCAGAGCCATCGTTGAGTTCGTAATCGGTGCCGACCCTCAAGGACGATTGGTTGTACTGCTCCACAACGCGCCCCTTGCGGCGGGCCCACCAATCGTTGGTAGTGCCGGCGCCGGGCATCGCTGCGTGGAACAGCGTCTGTGTGCCGATCCGAATGTCGACTGCAATCGGTAGGTTGGCCTCGATAGCGATGTCGCGGATGAGTACGCCGATCTGCCAAGCAGTGTCCAGATCGAAGGAGGCGAATCGCAGATCCTCCTCTTGGTGGCGCACTTTTGCCAGAAGGTCGGGCTTGCTCAGCTCGTCTAGGTGCTGGCAAAGGATGTGGAAAGACTCGGTAGGTTTGCTCATTTTCCCGTGACCTCGTTGTTGGGGTGGAACAGTTCGTAGCTGCGTAGCTAGAAATTGAAAGAACAATTACCCAAATAGATTACAAGGGAATCTAAGGGGGAGTCAACTGAGTGGGATGAATCGACGTGTTTTGACCTGAAACTGGGCGTTTCCTGTTGGCGTTTTCGGGACGTAAGTCGGGTATGGCCGGCTTTCTTGCAGGAAACTGGAACGCGGAGTCTATTTGTTAGGACAATAGCTAGATTGAGTTCGTTAATGTCGCTATCGTTATGAGTGAAGGTTACAGATGAGCGCCGAATCTAGTGTTCATTACCAGCTGAGATTTCCAAGTCAAGGAGGACAAAATGGTAGCGGAAATTCCAACCATGATGAGAGCTGCAGTACTGAGGGACTACGACAAGGGATTGCAGGTTGAGAAGATCCCCACCCCAAAGCCGCGTGCGGGGGAGGTGCTTGTGAAAGTAAGTGCGTGCGGGCTATGCCATTCCGATCTTCACGTTGTTGGAGGAGCCATTGCGTTCCCGCTCCCTTGTGTGCTTGGACATGAGGTTTCCGGAGAAATCGTTGAAGTTGGTCCGGGCAATGAACACAACGATCTGGAACTTGGTCAGAGGGTGGCCGGAGCCTTCCTCATGCCTTGTGGTCAGTGTGATGCGTGCGCAGAGGGGCGCGATGATCTTTGTGGGCCGTTCTTCGACCTCAACAGGATCCAAGGCAAGCTCTATGACGGTGAGACGCGTTTGTTTGAAGAAGACGGTTCACCGATCGCCATGTACTCCATGGGAGGGCTGGCCGAATACTGTGTCATTCCCTCGACATCAGTGACCCCAGTACCAGCAAACATCGATCCTGTGTCCGGCGCGATCCTTGGTTGCGCTGCCATGACGGCCTATGGCGCCGTTCGCCGTGGTGCGGACCTTCGATACGGTGAGTCAGTGGCTGTGGTTGCCACCGGCGGCGTGGGATCTAACATTATTCAAATCGCCAAGGAATTCGGAGCGAAGCAGATCATTGCCATCGACGTGTCCGACGACAAGCTGGCGGCTGCTCGTGAACTCGGGGCAACGGACGTCGTCAACTCGACGAAGGAAGACGTCCACGAGGCCGTGTTCGCGATGACTAACGGTGTTGGTGTGGATGTTGCCTTTGAGGCGCTCGGACGGCCGGAAACCTGGAGCTCCGCACTGGATGCGCTGCGCGATGGCGGACGAATGGTGCCGATCGGTTTGGGAGCCGGTGTTCAGACTGCCGCGGTTGAGATTAACCGAACAGTCCGGCGCTCCCAATCTATCTTGGGTTCTTATGGTGCGCGTACGCGTCAGGATCTGCCGGAGGTTGTTCGCATGGCGTCCAACGGATCTATCCATTATGAAGAAATTGTGACCCGGAGGTTCTCTTTGGACGATGTGGCGGAAGGGTATGACCTCTTGCGCAAGGGCCAGATTCAAGGCCGCGGTGTTGTGGATATGTCCCTGTAGTTGGGTGCAGTGACGGTACGGGTGGCTCTTCGAGGTTGGGGGAGCCGCCCGTACACTGCAAAAGAGCAAAAAAGTGGACGGTACTTCGCTGTACCGTCCGTATTATCCATGTGGCTACTGTGGTTGCCGTTAACCCAGAGCCTGTTCAGTTGTTACCCGGAGAATCAGGCAGCTGGGGACTCGATGGCATCCTTGAAGGTTCCAAAGATGAACGCCAGAGACGTGACAGCAGTCAGGAAACCTGATGCGATCACAACGCCTGTAGCGTCAGCCACGGCACCGGCAAAGGCAACCACGAGGAAGACTGCCATGAGAGCCAGAGTGATGCCCAACCGAAGGCTGCGGCTCTTGGGCTGGGTTGAAACTCCGATTTCTGCGGGAGTGATCTGAACTGGGATTTGCTGTGCAATTGCGGTCATGTTGTGCTCCTTCTTCCTATATAAGGACCTGTAGGAGCACAGACGTGTTCCTACACATCCGTGTGTTGCCCAATGTTTCTTGGGCGGTTACAACTGTAATGACAAATGAGTATGTATCCAAGGGGTCTCTGGCGTTGCTTCAATCACAGCGTGTACTAGGCTTAGCCCACGACTTCTTAGGCTTTTGTGGTGCCTTCAACAGTGGACAGAAACTACCTCAACTAGCCGTGAACAACCCTGACATGCATGCAGCCTTTGACTGGGTCTTAAGGCCCTAAAGTTACCTCATGGGTTGGTCCCTGTGCCCTTGTGGCCCTGCACCTCGGCAGCCGCCCAGCACAGCGCACCTCTAGAAATCCCGATGCGCCGCCTCGCTCAACTCTTCGAGCTGCTCGGGCGTGGGGAAACCGCGAACTTCCCAGCGCGGGGGCCACACGCCTTCGGCCTGATGAAAGCCTTCGGGCCACATGTCTAGAGCGACGTGGAAGCGGATCGTGATGGTTTCACCCTTGTCCTCGTCCCACGGCAAATCGCTGGGCTGACGCACGAAGGAAACGAAATCGGTTTGAGGTAGAGAAGCCTCGTGATCGCGGCTGGTGTACTGGCAGTTGGATACGTGGCTGCCGGAGCGCAGATGATGAACGCTGAAGGGCTTGAGTTCCAGATCCATGCCCTCCCACTTCATGATCTCTTTTGCCTGACAGTCATAGATCCGCTTGCGGTAGGTGGTCCGCAACTCCTCCAGAATCCGCGCTGCCGGGTGATCGGACATCGGAATCCACTCTTTCCAGCCGTCTGATGCGACCGTGTGGGGGAGGGGGTAGACGGCATCGCCATCCACATCGTGCCCGCGAAGGTTCTCGAGCAGGAGCGGGAGCTTCGGATCATCGGCCATGACGGCGAAGAAGGACGTGCGGCTCGCTGGCACAAACAGCGGCAGTGAGCCGGGATACTCCTGCACCAGCGATTCGGAAATAGTTTGCGCCATGTCAAGATCCGCAAACCACGAGCTCTGATAGTTGTTGGGAGATGTCAGCCAAAACACCTGTGCGCCCGAAACGTCCGCGATACCCAATTCGATGCCTGCCTGGCCCTCGTGGAAGTTCAGTTGGCGCAGCTCCTCCACGGCGTCAACGAACAGCGGGCCCAATTCCGGGGCGATTCCGCGTTCGTCAAGATCGGAGAAAAAGAGAGGCTGGATCGTATCCGGATGATCGTCCGCCAGCCCCACGCCAATGAAATCCGTGAGAGGAAGGTACACCATCGAATCGTCATGCTGATGGTTATGGGAAGGAAGGAAGTAATCCGCTGGCCGCACGATCGGGAGCCGGTGCACTTCGCCGCTGGATTCCTCAGAATCCGGACCCTCCGAATCTGGTCCCTCCACCGATTCCTCTTTGCCTTCTGGGCCTGACGTGAGGCCGGCAGTCAATGGGGACTGAGAAGTGAAGGCACTCATGATCGCATCGAACACCGAGCTGAGGGAGGGGCGTCCTTCTCGGGAATCCGCGTTGCCGCGGCCACCCTTCGAGGGAGCCTTGCCGTCGGGTGAGCGGCCGGACCCGCCGAAACCGCCCGTCTTCTTTACGCTGCCTGAGTCCCGGGTGCTGCTCGCTCCGTCAGCGTTGCCTGCACTGCCCGCGTTGCCCAGATTTCCTGCGCCGCCCGCACCGCCTACATCCCGCGCGCCCCCTGCACCGCCAGCCTTCGATTGTCCACCCGCTGTCCCAGAAGAGCCTGCCCCGCTAGACCCCGCCCCGCTAGACCCCGCCCCGTTTTCACCTTCGGCCACAGCGGTATCGGCCTGTTGAACGCCGATGCCAATCAGCTTGTTCAGAACGCTCCTGCGGGCGGGTTCAGGCTTGGATTCGTCGATCATCTGGTTGGGACGGAAGCGAAAGGCGCGCCCATCGGCCAACAGAACATCCAGCCACTCACCGTCCGAATTAACGAATGCCCCGTTGAGATCGGGGTGTTCGGCAGCGACGTCTAGAACCCAGTCCATGAATTGTGACATAGGGCCATTGTCCCCCGCTTGGCGCCTCATGTGGAAGGAGTTCTCGGACGGTGAAGGCTGCGTGGTTCTCGCGTTCGATGTTGTATGACCCGGTTGTACTGCCGGGGAAGCAGCGCGTTCCCCGCTAGACTATGGGGGTCTATTCAGTCGCACGTAGTTGATTGGCACACCAGCCGGCAGGTTGACTCACACGTTGATCGCCGCACCGGCCGGGACGCGAGTTGGCACGTTGATGGCAACATTCGAAGGTAAGGAGAGCCCGTGGCAAAACGAGTCACGCTGGCGGATATCGCACGCAGCACGGGGCTCTCTGCTGCCACGGTCAGCATGGCGCTGAACGGCCGCCAGAACTCGCGGATTCCCGAAAGCACGGCGGCACGGGTTCGCGAGGCCGCAGAGCAGCTCGGGTATTCGCCCGATGTCAACGCCCGGGGTTTGCGCACGGGCCGCACGCAGGCCATCGGTTTTGTGTCCGATGAGGTCACGCTCACCCGCTATGCGTCTGCGATGATCCGTGGGCTATTGGACGAATCCGCCAAGCGAAACTTCGTTGTGATGATGGCCGAAGGCGGGACCGGTTCGGCGGAGCAGCGCCACGGAGTGGGGGCTTTGCTGGGTAGGCGGATTGACGGGCTTATCTTTGGGCAGATGCGCTCGCGGCAGATTCAACTGCCTGATCTCAATATTCAAGTGCCCGTTGTGATCGTCAATGGAACGGCGCCCGGCCACACCTCGGTTCTTCCCGATGAACACACAGCCGGCCGGAAGGCGGTGGAGCATCTGGTGTCCAAGGGCCACACGAAGATCGCCCTCATCGGCCGGTCCCGCGAGCATCTGGATCCCACGGTTTCGGTGACTATCCCGGCGCGCATGCGGGGGATTGATGAGGCGATGGAGGCCGCCGGGCTCGCCTTCGTCACGGAGTTCGAGGGTGCCGATTGGGAGCCGGAACTCGGGCGCGCGGGCGCCCAGCACATCATCGATTCAGAGGACGTGACGGCCGTGATCGCGGCCAATGATCGCATCGCCTTCGGAGTTTTGCAGGAGGCCGATAGCCGCGGGTTGTCCGTCCCGGGCGATATTTCGATTATTTCGTTCGACGACGAATCCCTCGCTACGTACGTGCGCCCTCAGCTAAGCACGGTGCGGCTTCCGTACAAGGAGATGGGGGAGGCGGCAATGAGCATGCTGTTGGACTCGATTGTGGACGCCAAGCCGCTGGACCAAGAAACCGTTTATGTGCCGATGCCGTTAGTGGAACGAGGATCGGTAGGCGAGGCGCGCGGGTAAGGCATACGGATCGCGGGGTCACCAGATCCTTTCGGGTAATGCACCCGCGATCTCCCGGAATCTGCAAAGATATAGGTTATGTCAGCACATGATCCGGTCACCCCAGAATCGCCAGAGGCAACGTCATCTCCCAGCTTCACCCAACATTCGGGTCATGACAATGCATCGCCCGTACGGGCTGGCGCCCAGGTGGCCATTATCGGGGGAGGCCCCGGCGGCTATGAGGCGGCAACCGTGGCCGCCCGGATGGGCGCACAAGTCACGCTGATTGAAACGCGTGGGCTCGGGGGCTCGGCGGTACTGACCGACGTTGTCCCTTCTAAGACCCTTATTGCCACGGCCGAGCAAGCTCAAGAAACAAGCGAAGCAAGCGAACTTGGGATTGCCACCTCAGTTGTGAGTATCGATATGACTCAGGTGAACGGACGCGTTCGCCACCTCGCACAATCACAATCATCCGATATCCGAGACTCGTTGGAGAACTTGGGTGTGCAGGTGATTTCTGGACGGGCACGGCTCAAACCGGGCATCGATGATCGTGGGCGCCGGACCATCAGCGTGGCACTCCCGGATGAGGACGCGTTCAATCTGGAATTGAGCGCAGATATTGTGCTTCTAGCTACGGGAGCGAGCCCGCGAGAACTGCCCTCTGCCAAACCCGATGGCCACCGCATCTTTACGTGGGCGCAGCTCTATAACTTAGAGGAGCTGCCCGAACACCTCATCGTGGTGGGCTCGGGCGTTACGGGCGCCGAATTCGCCAGTGCTTATCGGGGCCTCGGCGCCAAGGTCACGCTTGTCTCTTCCCGTGACCGAATCTTGCCGGGGGAAGATACGGATGCCGCGGAGATCATTGAGCGAGTATTTGTTGAACGAGGGATGCAGATCGAGAGGCGCTCGCGGGCCTTGTCAGCTACCGCCACTGATGATGGTGTGGAGGTGACGCTCAACGATGGGCGCACGATTCACGGATCCCACTGCCTCATGGCGGTTGGTGCTGTCCCGAATACACAGGACCTAGGCCTTGCCGAAGCTGGTGTGGAAACAACGGATACCGATCACATCCGCGTGGATCGAGTCTCGCGCACTACCAGTTACCGCGTATACGCAGCGGGAGACTGTACGGGGGTGCTGCCGCTCGCCTCGGTGGCCGCCCAGCAGGGGCGCATCGCCATGTGGCACGCGCTCGGGGATTCGTTGGATCCCATGGACGCGGATGCCGTGGCACGTGCGGTTTTCACCTCACCTGAGGTGGCGGCCGTTGGAGTCTCCGAGGAGGCCGCACGCAAAGCGGGCTACAAGGTCCGCGTGGCCAAGCTTCCCTTAGCCCGCAATCCCCGTGCCAAAATGCAGAGCGTGGATGAAGGCTTCGTTAAGATCATTTCTTCGCGATCCGGGATCGTCAAGGGCGGGGTGGTCGTTGGTCCGCACGCATCGGATCTCATTTTCCCCCTCACGCTGGCCGTTCACTCGCGCATGACGGTTGATCAGCTCTCGTCGGCTTCCACCATCTACCCCTCGATTTCCGGGACGATCTCCGAAGTAGCGCGGATGCTGCACTGATCGGCCGCGCAGGCGGATACGAACGCATCAGCCCGGCGTATGGGACTTAGGGCCGTGCGAAACGCCGCAGGCTCGTCGGCATGTCCACAAAAGTGACGCGCAACACAATCTAGCTTGTCGAAAAACCTTGTGCCCTTCCGGGCGAGGGCATAGATTAACACCAAGCTTAATCGATTAAGCAAAGAACGCTTAGCCCTTAAGTTCCACATAAGATGGCGGTCCACCGGATGCACCGCCACTGCGAAGGAAGGAACTGTCCACGATGGCCAGCTTCATACAATCGTTCAAGAACACGGGGTATCTGCAGAGCTCCGTTAATCTTCTGCTGTTCTTCATGTCCTGGGGGATCTGGTGGTCCTTCTTCCAGCTGTGGCTGAAAAAGGACATCGCCGAAGGCGGTCTAGGTTTCACCAACACCCAAGTTGGCACCGTCTACTCCATCAACTCGCTCGCCACACTCGTCATCATGTTTGCCTACGGCACACTTCAGGACAGGCTGGGGTACAAGCGCCACATTCAGGTTTTCATCGCAGCCATTTCGGCTCTGGTTGGTCCGTTTGTCATTTACGTGTATGAGCCTCTTCTGCACAACAACTTCATGCTGGGGGCGATACTTGGCTCCATCGTTCTATCGTGTGGCTTCATGTCTGGTGTTGGCCTTCTTGAGGCCCTCGCGGAACGCTTCTCGCGCCGCTACAACTTCGAATACGGTCAAGCGCGCATGTGGGGTTCATTCGGCTATGCGCTGGTTGCCCTTATGGCAGGCTTCCTCTTCACGATTAACCCGCACATCGACTTCTGGCTCGGATCCCTGTTTGGCTTAGCCAACCTGATGATCGTCCTGTTCTGGAAGGCGCCAACCCCCGGGGCAAAGGCGGCCAAAGTTGAGGCAGAATCCACGCAGCCTGGCTTCCGCGAGATGGCAAGTTTGCTGAGGATGCCAGCGCTCTGGATCGTCATTGTCATTGTGTTCTTCTCGTGGACGTTCTACACGGTGTTCGATCAGCAGATGTTCCCGGACTTCTACACGAGCCTGTTCGATACTCGGGAAGCGGGCGAACGCACATACGGTGTACTCAACTCTGTTCAGGTGTTTGCCGAGGCAGCGATGATGGGTGTTGTTCCGCTCATCATGCGGAAAATCGGCGTACACAACACCTTGCTCTGCGGCTTTGCCGTGATGTCCTTGCGTATCTTGGGCTGCGCGGTATTCGCAGATCCGGTCATGATCTCGATCGTCAAGATGTTCCACGCACTTGAGGTTCCGCTGTGCACACTGCCGATTATCCGCTATTTCACTCTTCATTTTAATCCGGCGCTGTCTGCAACGCTGTATCTGGTTGGATTCCAGGTGTCCTCTCAGCTAGGGAACGTTGTCCTTTCCCCGATCCTCGGCGCCCTCAATGACGCTCAGGGTTACCAGCCCACATTCTTCCTGATCTCGGCTGTTGTGGCCTGCGCTGGAGTATTCGGCTTCTTCACCTTGAAGAAGGATCACGAACAGGTTCTGGGCGATCCATTCATCCGGGATCCAAAGAAGGTTAAGGGCGGAGTGGAACCCAAGCCAGCTGCTGCACCTACTCAGGCGCCAACTGTTCCCCACGCGCCCACACAGCCCGCTCAGGATGAGGACGATACCCTCAAGTAGAGCACACCGCACACCGCACGATAACTCGTAACCCGCACTGTCCCAAAGGAGGGACCCATGAAAGAGCAACTCGCTAAAGCAGAAGAATCCGTAGCCAAACTCCAGGCCAACCGAAACGATCGCTGGTACCCCACGTTCCACATTGCCGCCCCTGGCGGGTGGATCAATGATCCCAACGGAGTGTCCTTCTTCAAAGGTCGCTACCACGTGTACTTCCAGCACAATCCCTTCTCAACCCACCACGCCACGATGCACTGGGGGCATGTCTCCTCCACGGATATGGTGACGTGGAAGCGTGAGCCGATCGCCTTCGCACCATCCATCGAGGCGGATCGGGACGGGGTGTTCTCCGGATCGGCGGTTTCCTCCGATGATGGTGACACCATGTATGTGTACTACACAGGGCACCGCTGGGCCAACGGCGTGAACGAGGATGAAGGAAACGATCAGGTCCAGTGCCTCGCAACCTCTCAGGACGCCATCAGCTTCGAGAAGCAGGGCGTTGTAGTGCGCGGACCCGAAGAGCTCCCCCACTTCCGTGATCCTAAGGTCTGGAAGATGGGCGACACGTGGTACATGGTGTTTGGTGCCTGCTCGGTGGAAAACCGCGGTGAAGTCTGGCTCTACACCTCCGCGAATATGGAGGACTGGGAGTTCGATTCCATCCTGTTCCGCGATCCTGACCCAGAGGCATTCATGTTGGAGTGCCCGGACTTCTTCCCGTTGGGAGACAAGTGGGTGCTCGTGTACTGCCCGATGGGGCCGGCCATCTCCGGGTACGCAAACCGCAACGGTCACAACGCAGGCTACGTAGTGGGCACGTGGGCACCTGGCGAACCGTTCATTCAGACAAAGGAATACGATCTGGAGGATTGGGGGCATAACTTTTACGCTCCCCAGAGCTTCGAATCGCCTGATGGCCGCCGCATTCAGTACGGCTGGATGGGAAGTTTCAATCATCCCTTGGCCTCGCAGGAAGCCGACGGATGGTCTGGCCAGCTCACGGTTGCACGCGAGCTCTCCTTGAACGCGGATGGCGCGCTGACCGCATGGCCGATTGCTGAGGTTGAGGAGCTTCGCGTATCCACTAGGGAGATCGGCCCCGTGAACCTTGGCTTCGATGAGAGCTTGAGACTCGTGGATGATGCGACGGCCGTGGATATCGAGCTGGAGATCGATCTGGCAGCAACCACCGCGAATCGCGTGGGGCTGCAGGTCCACAAGACCGAGGATGGCCACCACTCCTACGTGTACTACGACGATCTCGCTGGCCGCGTAGGAATCGACGGCCGCCTCAGCTACGCGGGTGAATCCGGCTATCGCGCGGCGGCGGTCAATCCCGGGGCGGACAACAAGCTCCAGCTCCGAATTCTCGTGGATCGCGGATCGATTGAAGTGTTCGTCAACCACGGCGAGGCCACGGTCACTTCCTTCTCATTCCCGGCAGATGGCCCGCGCGCCATCGAACTCTGTTCGGAAGCCGGTACAGCGGCCATCACGGATCTGCGAGTTCACTCGCTACGGTCC
The DNA here is from genome assembly GCF_052089425.1 of Ancrocorticia sp. Classification (NCBI taxonomy): domain Bacteria; kingdom Bacillati; phylum Actinomycetota; class Actinomycetes; order Actinomycetales; family Actinomycetaceae; genus Ancrocorticia; species Ancrocorticia sp. Next base: position 25,122 of record NZ_JBQCZW010000010.1, read on the forward strand.
ATTTGGGAGAACTAAGCGGCGTTTCCTGAGTCTGGGATCGTCATACGGGAGTAGCTCTGGACTATCCAGAGCTACTCCCGCATTCGGTGTTGTAGGTGTGGCACGTGGTCTAGTTGGAATCAATCCGCAGGTTTGCAGAAGGAGATTTCACGTCGACGACGATTTTCGCCTCGCCAATCTCACCGATACCGCGGCCCAGCAAGATCGCCTGACTACCGGACGCTGCAAATGAGTAGTCCGTTATAGAGGGTTCGCCGAGCTTGTGCAGCCCGAGTCCCACATCCACCGCGATGGAGCCGCTGCCCATGTCCAAGCGGATGGCAATGGGAGTCTCCGCATTGATCAGCAGCGCAATGTCACCATCTAGAGCCTCAAGCGGAACAACGGTGACGGCTTCGCCGGGTTCAACCCATCGGAGGTCCGCCGTGACGCGGCCGCCTGGGGAGTAGGCGCCTGCCGTGGCCTGATCGGGTGTCAACGGAATGAACTGACGCTCGGGTTCGTGCACATGTGTTGTGCTGGACCCACCCGGGTAGGAGTAGGCGGGGGCTTCGCCCTTCTTTCGCGGCCAGAACGCCGCAGTCAGCAGAAGGACTGCGGTGACGAGAAGTAGGCCAACAACAATCCACGTCAGGCTGAACGCCGGAGAGAAGAAGATGCTATATCCGAAGGAGGAAGCTAGCGCGGTGCTGCCGATGAGCAAAGCCAGCAAGCCGATAAAGATCGTGCCGAAAACTGGGCGGTAATTCTTCATGGTTTCTTACTCTCCTTGCGTTGGTGAAGGCTCAGGGGTGGGATAGCCCTCTGCCAATTGCTTGATGTTGATGGTGGACATGGAAGCTTGAAGGTTAATGACAATATCGGCGTCACTCACCTTGTTAATCCCTCCAAGAAAGACAGTCCCCGAATCGTTCCCTTGCAGCGGGTTACTCATGATGTAGGCGTTGGAGTGAGCTCGCCACTGTTCGTCCCAGTCCTCGTCCCAGTCCTCATCCTCGGCAGCCTCACTGGCGATTTCTTCCCATTCGGGATCGGTTTCGAAATAGATGGCATTCGCATCATTGGCATCCACATCAGCCCGATAGGGCCTATCCACATCGAGGTCTGACATGGTGATATCCGCAATGATGGCAACCTTCTGGCCTTCGGTGAACCGTAGATCCACATTGGACATGGAGGCGCTGACGTTGATCGGGTCCGAATCGGTTGGCGAATCCAGCTCTGAGAGATTGATGTATGCCGAACCCATCGTTGAGGAGTACCCCGTCCCCACTTGCTCAATGGAGGCAGGTTTCCACATTTGATACCGCAGGGATGAGGAGTTCGAATACGTCTGCGTGTTGATCAACATGATCGGTGCGGCACACAGCATGGCAACGATGGCGAAGAAAGAGAGAATCCCTCCTCGTCTACCGAAGATTCCGATCACCAACACCACCGCTCCAAACGCGAGCGAGGTGAACGCGATCGTGGCAGGGAGCTGATGTGCGCTTGCGTCCGTGCCTTCCAGCGTCAGGAGAAAGCCGGCAATCAGAAGCAGGACTACTGCGAGCAGGCCGGACAAGGCCCTGCCTGAGAGGCGCCTGCGTGCGCGCGTTGCTTCCTTGCGCTTGCGTGCCTCCTCGCGCTCACGTTCCTTACGCTGGCGCTCGTGGCGAATGTGGGGATCCTCAGGATGAGGATCCCACGCCCCTTTTGGGGACGGGGCGCCTTCCGCCTGCTGTTGTGAAGATTGTTGCTGCGAGGGTTGCTGTGAGGGCGTCGATCCATCCGAGGTTTCAGAGTGAGTTCGTCCATCCGGAGCAACCGGGAGCGTGACAGTGCCGCCATCTAGTGGTTCGCCGGAAGCCCTTGGCTGATCGGGGTTGTAGGGGGTGGACGTTGGGGGAGAGGCTTCGCCGTCGTCGTCAAAAACAATCGGACCACTGTCCGGGCCGTTTTTGCGGAACGAGTTGTAGCACACCACTCCAATCACAATTGCGATAATCAGGCCGAGCGTGCTGGTGAAGCTGAGGCCTGTGAATACTGCGATTGCAACGATAAGGAGTGCGGCGGCGGCCACGAAGCCGCCCGGGAGGCGGCCGCGGGTGAGTTCTTGGGCATGGATTTCGCCGGTGAATTCTTCGGGCAGGAAGGCCCAGCACAGTGCGTACAGCATCGCGCCGGCGCCGCCAGCGAACGTGAGTGCAAGGAAGCCTGCGCGCACCAGAAGTGGGTCCACGTTCCACTTGCGGGCGAGCCCGGCCGAGACGCCGCCGATCGGCGCATCTGCCGCGCGTTCAACCCCGAGTGACCGGATCGTTGAGAAGAAAGATGTTTGTGACATGTTTCCAGTGTGGCGGTTGCGGGCGGGCAGCGGTATTGGGGATCACCCTGAATAAACCCTGAATCAGTAGGAGGGAGGGCGGCTGGCGTGGAAGGATCGGGGTATGGAGGATAGTGCTGCTCACGAAGGTCAGGGTGCGGGGCCCGGGGACGGGGCTCGGGCTGGTGCTCACGTGCGCTACCCGCTGCGCCGGCCGCGCAGTGGACGCGTGATCTTTGGGGTGTGCCAGGGGATTGCCGATCATCTGGATGTGCCGGTCAAAACCGTGCGAATCGTCATGGCGCTGTCCATCTTCATGTTTGGCGCCGGGATCTTCCTCTACATGTGGCTGTTTGTTGCCGTATCGGCTTCGAACGAACGCCCTCCCTCGGTGAAGCTGGCGCCGGCGCCGCGTAAGGAGCTGGGCAGGCGGCAGAAGCTGCTTGCCTACGCGGGGCTCGCGGTGGTGGCAGCGGTGGTGGTGTGGACGGCGGGCGTGCTGGATATCCCCTGGGGGACCGTTTTGGCCGTGGCGTGCATCGTGGCTGGCGGTGGGCTGGCGTGGTCCAACCTTTCGGCCGAACTCACCACGAATCAGGCCATGGTGCGGCTGGGCGTTGGGATCGGGCTACTCGTGATTGGTGTGCTGGTGCTGACCGCTCGCGACCAGCCGCTCGGGAGCGTGCTGGCCTCTGTGCTGCTGGGGGTCGCAATCTTGACCGTGGCAGGTTTGGCGCTCTGGCCCGTGATTCAGCGGCTATTGCGCGAGTTGCGCGACGCGGAAGAAAAGAGTGCACGCGAATCCGAGCGTGCCCAGATGGCCGCGCACCTCCACGATTCTGTGCTGCAAACCCTCACTCTTATCCGGAACCAAGCCGGCGATCCGGAGGCTGTGCGGCGGCTCGCTCGCGTTCAGGAGCGCCAGCTGCGCTCGTGGCTGTACAGCGAGAGTGGGGATGGTGGCTCGGGTGCAGGCTCGGGCTCGGGCTCGGGCGGCAATGGCGGTGCCGCTGGGGGCGGCGAAGGTGGCCGTGGCGCCGGCGATGGTCAGCGGCGGGTGGCGGTGAGTGAGGCGATTAAGGGCGCCGCAGCCCAGATCGAGGATCTTTATGGTGTGGGAATTGAGGCTGTTGTTGTGGGCGAGGGGCCGGCCGGGGCGGCCGTGGATATGCTGGTGGCTGCCACGAAGGAGGCGCTGGCCAACGCCGTTCGCCACGGGGCGCCGCCCGTCAGCTTGTACGCGGAGCTGGCTAGGGATGGCGCTAGCGTTTACGTTCGTGATCACGGCTCAGGATTCGATCTTGACGGCATTCCCGAGGACCGCCACGGTGTGCGCGATTCGATCATCGGGCGTGTGGAGCGGGCCGGGGGCAGCGTGGCATTCCGGCGCCGCGATCCAGGGACCGAAGTGGAGATGACCGTGCCGTGGGGGCGGCGGGGGTAGGTTCGGTGTGCCAAGAGTTTGTGCGAAAGTCCAAAGTCTGAGTAGTCGCTCGGGCTACTCTTCTGGACGTGCACTGGATTTAGCTGCGCTCCTTATTGAGCTTGGATTCCACGAAATCCGGTGACGGAGCATCGCCATCCCACACGGCGCCATATATATCGGCGACTAGGGGCCAGATACGATCAACAGCCACCTCAGCCGAGGAGATGCCTTGCGCGATGGAATCGGGGATCACAAAATCGTGATAAATGATGCGCCCGGCCTTGTCTTGGCGTCCCAAAGGATCGGGAAACCTCAGTGCTTGACCGTTGCTACCGTGTTGGTACACGGACGGCTCCTCTTCGACACCGTTAAAGGCCTCTTCGTACACGGAAAGCGGGTGGGAGTAACCTCCGTTTAAGAGAAACCGTGAGCCCCATGTATAGCCTCGCGTTGCCCAGAGGAGCTCTACCATGCGCTCTTCTCCAAGACGTCTTGGTCGACGCCATCCATAAGGTCAAGTCTGAACTGCGCAAGCATGGCTGACAAATAGTCGCGATCTTCCATTGCCCGATCAACTAGTTGTTGGAGCTTATCTTTGCTCAGCATGACTAAGCTGACTATTGCGGGGGACAGCAGTCTCGACAGCCATTTTCCGACCCCCGGAACATGCTCGAGGATCTTAGCTATGAAGGGCGTTAGGACTCTTGCTAGGTCATCCGCATTGTCCACGAGCTTTTGGAGGACCTTGAAAGGAATGTTCAGACTTTCTGCCCACTGGGTTACTCTCTCGAGAGGCAGCATAGTGGCGATTGGCAGGATGAGGTCTAGACCGATGCGGTTGGTAATTTCAATTCTCTCGGTTTCGAACTTGGCGGAAGAGAGCAACAGAAAGTCTTCGCCAAGGGAAAGAGCTTCCGGAACCTCGACGAAGCTTCGCAGTGTTTTGTGCAGGATGGCCAGATCGTCAGCTGACTTTCGTTCGACAAGATCTTTAAAGCTCTGAACGTTCATGGTGGGGTGAAGATCTGCTTTGGATAGTGCAAGAACCCAGATCCTAGGAAACTCTTCTAATGGTTTACCGTCCGTCAGGATGTCGTCTCTTAGCCTGCCGAGTCCTTCATCGATGTTCCAAAGGACTGACTTCAGATACTTCTCCTCTTCACCGGCATATTCTAGAAGCTTCTGGCCATCGATGAGCACAACGGCTACATCTGAAGTCATGAGCCTCTTGAATGTCTCAATTCGACGCTGGGCCTCTTCGGCATCACTCGGTTCTTCTTCGAACCATTCACCCGGGTAGTCGTGCCAGACAAGTCGGAGCGCGTTGAAGGAGTGCTCCGTCGAGGTGTCATCTTCGTTTGGTCTGACCGTAAACGAATAGGATTTGGCCTCGAAGCGGGTTGCAAGAGGTGCCTGCGCGTCGTCACGCATGCGCAGATAGTTCTGCCGTAGCCGCCTCCCTTGTCCTGTGTCATCAGCCAGTACCCGATACGGATTAGCTTTCCGGAAGGACGGCTCCTGAGTCGCGCCGAAAAATGAGGAGAGAAGGACGGTCTTGCCGCTACCAGTTTCGCCGAAAACTGCGATGTTTTGTTCTTTTGCTTTGAGTGCCATGCTCGTTGGTACCGTTCTACTGCCAGAATGGGTGGGATTCATTCTAAGTATGGACTATGAACGAAATCGATGAGTGCGTAATCCAAAAGTCCCGAAAAGTCTGTGCCTTTGCGCCAGATTCTTCTCGCTTTGACTTCGGTCTGATCTATTTCAGCAGATCATTGATTCCAAAAGTCGTGCTTGGCGTGTGGCGCTCTGGTGGATCTCAATACTTTGGGGCGTTAAGCGTAAATCCAGATCGGCATGATCGCGCCAGAGGAGCGGCTGTAAGCCCAGTAAATTCGTGCGATAGAGCGGTTTGTGGGTGTGGCTGACGTCATGTTTAAGTGTTGCACTGAGCGCGGAACCTTGGTAGGCATGATGCGACGCAATACCCAGCAACCTAGGAGCGCCGTAAAAATGAATCACCCCAAGAAGCTCGCAAGTCTTGCTTCAATTGTCGCTGCCGGCTCGCTTGTCCTAGCCGGATGTAGCGGGGATGATGGCGGGGAACGCAAAGGATCGCTAACCATTGGTGCCGTTCCCGGATGGACGGACGGAACAGGCACGGCTTACCTGTACAAGCATGTGCTGGAAGAAAATGGATATGACGTTGAAGTTGAGGAGCTGGGCGATAACGCCCTCGTGTACAGCGGCGTTGCCCAAGGACAGTTAGACCTGTTCGGATCGGCGTGGATTGATAGAACTCAACTCTCGTATTGGGAGGAATATGGGGATTCTATGGAGGATCTCGGCTCGTACTATGACGACGCCCGATTGTTCCTCGCGGTTCCCGAGTATTCCGAGATGGAATCAATCGAGGACATCCCCGACCATGCCGCAGAGCTGGAAAACCAGATTATCGGCATCGAGCCCGGTGCCGGCCTCACCTTAATTACCGAGGAAGAGGTCATGCCGCACTACGGGTTGGATGGCAATTTTGAGCTCGTTCAGTCCTCCACTGCCGCGATGATTAGCGAGATGGAGAATGCTCTCAACAATGAGCGTGAAATCGTCGTGACTCTTTGGACGCCATTCTGGGCAGAGGTGAACTACCCTGTCCGTGAGCTTGAAGATCCCGATGGAATCTACGGAGAAGCTGAAGCACTCCACACCGTGGGACGCGATGGCTTCGCTGAAGACTTCCCTGAGGTGGCCGCCATGGTCGAGGAATTCTCGATGACCGACGAAGAATTCGCTAGCTTGGAAGACACGATGGTCAACGAATTTGAAGGTAGCGATGATGAGGCTGCTGTCGAGGCTTGGATGGAAGAGAACCCTGAGTTTGTAGATAACCTCGCCGCGCAGCTGGATGGCTAACATTCTTTGAGGTCTAGTGGCTCTGCCGCGGAAGGGCGGGGGCAAGGAGGTATCCTTGTCCCCGCCCTTCATTCCACGTTGGGCAGTCTTCTTTTCCCGTCGAGCCGCGATTCTTCACAATGAAAAGCGCCTGCTCTTCTTAGAATCGCTTGACAGTGCTAGTTCCAAGATGGAAAGCTCAGTACCACCGAATGTTTGCGTAACCATGATCTACCCAACCGTGTTTGCGTAACCATCCACCAGGGGGGACGTTCGGTTTTCGCACAGTGAAGTGAGCCGGACGTGGTCCAGTGAAGGAGAGCCAATGATGTGGTCTCGAGGAAGTACGGAATCCTCACCGAAGAAACGTCAAGTAGTAGGAATAAGAAAGAAGGCGGCAGCAGCCGTCACGGGCGGAGCGATGGCGGTCACCGCCTTTGCTGGTTTCGCGATTCCCGCAGCAGCCGGTCCAGCAGGCCAAGATGCGGTCAAACTCAGCCCCGCCGCACAAGCGCAGGGCGGCGTGACGATCGCCCCGAATCCCTCCTACAAAAGCGATCCATTCGAGGGCTGGGGGACCAGCCTCGTGTGGTTCGCCAATGCCACGGGTTTGTATCCGGACGATATCAGGGAGGACCTGCGGTCCAAGCTTTTCGATGATGACGGGCTGAACCTCAACATCGCCCGCTACAACGTGGGTGGCGGGGACGCCACAGACGTGCCGCCTTACCTGCGCGCCGGCGGCGCGGTTCCGGGATGGTGGAATCCCGATTTAGGGATTTCCGACGACGACGGGTTAGTTACCTCCACCTACGATGATCGCGACCGGTACAACGCGGTGTGGGATGGCGACAACCCGGAGCATTACAATTTCGATGCCGATATGGGGCAGCGTTGGTGGGTAGACGCCATTAAGGATGACGTCACCCATTTTGAAGCGTTCCCCAATTCCCCTCCCTATTTCTTGACGGAGAGCGGATTCGTCTCTGGCGGAATCAACAACGCTACGAGCGAGCAGCTGGCACCCGAGAACATGGAGGCCTTCGCGGACTACATGGTCACGGTTGTGGAGCATCTTGAGAACGAATACGGCGTGGAGTTCTCCACTATCACTCCGTTCAATGAGCCCAACACGAACTATTGGTCCGCATCGGTTCCCGAGGGTGAAAAGTTCCCGAACAGCGAGTCGCGCCAAGAGGGCGCGCACATCGGGCCCGAGGCTCAGAACCAGATGATTCCTGTGCTGGCTGATCGCCTAGCGGAGCCGGGTACCACCACCAAGGCCGTGATTTCGGCGATGGATGAGACCAACCCAGGTACGTTCATCACGAACTTTAACGCCTACGGTGCCGAGTCCCGCGAGGCAGTAGGCCAATATAACGTTCACTCCTATGGTCAGGGATCTAGCTTGGGTGCCCGCGACATCGCGAAATCCGAAAAGACTCCACTATGGATGAGCGAGGTTGAGGGTGATTGGGCCGGTGTTTCGGGCTTCGACCCACTCAATATGAACAACGGCTTGGGAATGTCCAAGCATATCGTCGACGATCTTCGGAACCTTGAGCCCACCGCGTGAGTGTTGTGGCAGCCTGTTGAGGATACCTACAACATGGAGAAGGACGAGAAGCTCAATTGGGGCACCGTCTTTATTGATTTCGATTGCGATGAGAATGGAAACTCGGTCCGACGCCTCGAAGATGGCGATGCCGATCCTTCGTGCAAGGTGGAAACCAACGCAAAATACAACACCTTCCGCAACTTCTCCCATTACATCGTCCCGGGTGATCAGCTGATCCCGAGCGGGAATGACAACGCCGCTGCAGCCGTGAAGGCTGAGGGCAACGCGATGACCTCCGTGTACGTCAATCAGGGCGGCGCAGAATCGGTCACCATCGATCTGAACAACTTCGGCTCATTCGATGGAGCGACGGTTACCCCTATCATTACCACGGCTCCCGAAGCTGGTGAAGATATCGAGACCTCGAACGCTCTTGTTGAGGGCGATCCGGTGACCGTTGGAGACGACGGCACTGCAACCCTTCAGGTTCCGGCCGAATCGGTTGTGACCTTCCAAGTTGAGGGTGTCTCGGGCGTATCTGATGAGGCGCCTCAGTTTGCTGACGGCGCCACCTACCAGATCACAGGTAATGGCTCTGGCTTGCCGCTGACGGCAAATTCCAGCGGCGGAGTTGAGATCAACAACCTCAGTGCGGATACCGCACAGCGCCAGCTCTGGACGGTCAACACCGTCAACGGCGAAGGAACCAACCATCAGGAAATCACACTGACCAACGGGGAAGGCGAAGTCCTTCAGGAGGTTAACGGCGGCGTTCAAGCTGTGAAGCCCAGTGGTGATCCCGCAAGTAACCCGTCGATGCTCTGGATTCCGAGCACAACTAACGGACGCGACTTCTCGCTCCAGCCCACCACTAGCAGGAACGGTCTGGACATCATCGATCAGGCGAGTAGTCCGGGTTCAAGGATCGGCCTGTACCAGTTCAACAACGGTGCCCACCAGCGCTGGATGCTTCAGGACACCACTCTGGAAGGTTTCCAACCCATCACGATCAACGCTGACGCAGGAACGGCGCCAACACTCCCCGAAACGGCAACCCCGATATACGCATACGGTGTGGGTGAGAACGTTGATGTCACATGGGATACCGAAGGCGCGGACTGGGATACCCCCGGAACCATTGTTCTTGCAGGTTCAGGAATTGATGGATACGGCCGAGCCTTCGACAATGCGGAGCTGACCATGGAGATTGGCGGGGCCACGAGCTCCGATCCCACCTCGATGACGGTTCGCCAAGGTATCGCATTGGACATTGTGCAGGCGCAGGCACCAACGACGGTCCAAGGCCACGTGGGAGCCTCCGAGAACCGCTTCGATATGGACGTCACGTGGAATTGGGACGGTCTGGATGATTCGACGTTCGCTGATCTCGGTGTTGTTAGTGTTTCGGGTACGGCCACAGCCACTGGTGGTTCGGTTGATGCCACGCTCAATGTAATCGTCACCGATTCAGAAGACGTCAACATTGCGCCAGACTCCAGTCCGAGTGCCACGTTCACCGAATCGGGATACAACGTTGCCAATACGATCGACGGCGTGACCACGGACAAGGCGTGGTCCAACTGGAAGAGCGCCCCGTCGCGCACTGAGGACACTCTGACCTACGAATGGGACACGGATCATGAGCTGACCTCAGCCAAGATCTTCTTCCTCAAGGACGGTACAGATAGTTGGCCTGCAACGATCACCCCTGAGTATCGGAATCTGGAAAAGGGTGACTGGACGGCGCTTGAACCCGTCGTCGTCGCCGAAGAAAAAGATGATCCCGCACCAGTGGTCGATATCGATCTGGGCGTCCAGTCCGACGCTGTCCGGTTCGTGCTGACCGGGCGCGCGGACACCCACATCATCGTGGCTGAAACTGAGGTGTATTCCCCTGCGGCTAGTGCTTCCTCATACTCCGAGCTGGCCCGCTTGACGGTCGGCGGCGCGAATGTGGAGGGCTTCGATCCGGAGATGCTCGATTACGAGGTGACATACGAGGGGACGGATTACCCGACGGTAAACGCGGTCCCGCTGGATCGGGATGCGACGGTGGAGATTACACAAGCGACCGCCGATAATCCGGTGGCAACCGTGGTGGTGACTTCCGCTGACGGCACGTCAACCACCACGTACACTGTCGCGATCGATCTGGTGGAGCCGCCGGTTCTGCCCAGTGTCGAGTTCGTGGACTTGGGTGAGGGAGCGGTTGTTGAGCGCGGCCAGGACGTGACGGCCATCGTCTCGGATGCCGAGGAGGGGGCGGCTGGCGAATTCGGCTTCCACTCCGATCCGGTTGTCTTGGCCGAGGGTGCCGCTGATGAGACCGGGGCCATCGAGTTGACGGGCGCTATTCCTGAGGATGCGGAGCCTGGCGCGCACGCTCTGGTTGTGACGCTCGATGACGAAGAGCTGGGGCGCGTGAACGTCACCGTTCCTTCGGACGATGGTGGCGATCCGGGCACCGATCCGACCGACCCATCGGAACCTGACCCGGATCCCACAGATCCGTCAGACCCTGATACGGACCCGAGTGATCCGGGTGAGTCAGGCGGTCCAAGTGACCCGGGTGCCGAGCCAAGCGATTCAGCGCCTTCGGATGGTGAATCCGGCGGGCTACCTAACACCGGAGCCAACGCGGCTCTTGGTGTGGTTGGTCTGATGCTGGTATTGGCCGGCGGTGCAGTTTTGGTGCTGCGGAGGGCCGCGAATCAGTAGTAAGTAGCGGGTGCTGTGCACCTAGGTGACACGGGCCAGCGCGTACGTGCTGAACAGGAAGGGGAGCAACTCATTCTTTCGAGTGGGTTGCTCCCCCTTCTTTGTGCCGGTTCCGTCATACCCGCTGTAGGTCAGAAGGTTTTGTCATGGGCTGGCATGCCTCGGGATGGGTACTAAGACAGATTCTCACGAATCTCGAACGCTGTGATCGAGTTTGATGAGAGTTTGATGAAGCGTTCCCAAATGACGGTCTATCAAACTCTTCTCCGTCTGATAAGTGTCCCTTTGACGGATTCAGTTCCGTATATGGTGTGAGCCGTCGCTATACGCATGGCTGCTAC
>NZ_JBQCZW010000010.1:36461-55400 GCF_052089425.1 Ancrocorticia sp.
CGTATATGGTGTGAGCCGTCGCTATACGCATGGCTGCTACAGGATACGGAGTTATGTTGGCGCGGGGTGGATCGTTGTGGCTTCAGATGACGGATTCAGTTCCGTATATGGTGTGAGCCGTCGCTATACGCATGGCTGCTACAGGATACGGAGTTATCCTGACGCACGGTGGTGGAACTGTAGCGCGGTGGCGAAGCTTACGCAGTGTGGCGGCGCCGATGCGGGTTGCGGAGGTAATACGGGGTCATCCTGATGCTGGGCAAGTTGGCAAGCGGGCGAGCTGGCCCAGCACGGTAGAGTTGTGGCCATGCTTCGTGTTCTCGTGGTTGACGATCACCCTCTGGCCAGAGCTGGCATGGTGGGTGAACTAAAACGTGTAGGTGGAATGGAGATTGTGGGGGAGGCCCACGATGTTGACTCGGCCATTCAAGCTGCTCACGAGATCCGCCCGGATATCGTGCTGTTAGATGTTCATCTTCCCGGTGGGCAGGGCGGTGGTGGCGCTGAGGTTGTCAGCAGCTGCCAGAATCTGTATCCCGGCACCAAGATTCTTGCCATTTCGGTGTCCGATGCCGCGAAGGATGTGGTGGGAGTTGTCCGGGCGGGCGCTCGCGGGTATGTGACAAAGGACGTGACGGGCGAGAAGCTGGCGGATGCGATCCGGCGTGTAGCCGATGGCGATGCGGCATTCTCTGCGCGGCTGGCCGGTTTTGTGTTGGATGCTTTTGGCGCGTCGAAAGAAGACGTGGCCCAGAGCGACGATGAGCTCAACCGCCTCTCCGCCCGCGAACAGGAAGTCATGCGCCTGATCGCTCGAGGCCTCTCATATAAAGAAGTAGCATCGGACCTGTTTATCTCTATCAAGACGGTGGAGACTCACGTCTCCGCCGTGCTCCGCAAGCTCCAGCTGTCGAACAGGCACGAGCTGGCGCGTTGGGCTGCGGCCCGCCGCCTCGTGTGACTACCTATCGCTGTGCGGACCTCCGGGCACGGTGAGATTGAGTGCGAAGACTATTGCGGTTGCCATGACGCCCACCAGATGGATGGGGAGTTCACCCATCAGGTCTCTGGTGGGACGGCCGCGGTATTTCGAAACGTGTGGTGTTAAGTGGGACCTTTCACCAGGAGTAAGCCTGTGGCGCCTCACCCGGGCCGGGCCAGAACTGGTCCAATTTGGACAGGGCATCGGCATCAAGGGTGATGGTTCCGGCGTGCACGCTGGCCTCGAGGTGCCCCACTGTGCGAGCGCCGGCGATGAGCGTGGAGACGATCGGCTGGTGCAGCAGCCATGCCTGAGCGACCTCCGCCGGGGAGTGCCCAAGCTGGTCGCACAAACGCTCGTAGTCGGCGAGCTGACCGGCGAACCTGTGCAGCTGTTCTTGCACCTCGGGTGCTTTTCGGCGTACCCCGTCCTCGTCGTTTGGTAGACCGGCAAGGACGCCGCCTGCCAGCGGCCCCCAGGGGATCAAGCCGATGCCAAAATGACTGAGGGCCGGGATGAGTTCGCGTTCGATGGCACGATTGGTGAGGTTGTATTGGCTCTGTTCGGACACGAGGCCGAGGAAGTGCCGGTGCTGGGCAGTCAGCTGTGCAGTGGCGACGTCCCAGCCGGCGTAGTTGCTGGACCCGACGTAGGTGATCTTGCCGTCTGCGACGAGCTGTTCCATGGCCTGCCAAATCTCCTCGAACGGGGTGGCCCGGTCAACGTGGTGCATCTGGTACACGTCGATGTGGTCGGTCTGCAGGCGCCTCAGGCTCGCCTCGCAAGCCCGCTTGATGTGATACGCGGACAGGCGCCGGTCATTAGGGCCGAGGCCCATCGGCTGATAGACCTTCGTCGCGAGGACGATCTCGTTGCGGCGGCCAGACTTCGTGAGCCACTCGCCGATGATCTCCTCGGACGTGCCGTATCCCTGAGCCAAGTCCGGTGACTGAGGGCCGCCGTAAACATCCGCGGAATCGAAGAAATTGATGCCATTGTTGATCGCAGCATCCATAATTTCGAAGCTCGCGGCCTGATCGGTGGCATCGCCAAAGTTCATGGTGCCCAAGCCGATCCTGCTGACGAGCAGGCCGGAACGGCCCAGATGTGTGTACTCCATGGCCAGGGGGCTCCTTCAAGAGATGAGTGATAGTAGTTTCGCGGTTGGTTGGCCGATGCTGCGGAAGGACCTCGCAAGCAGGGAATCACCCGCCGGAGGGCGTGCCGTAGCCAGTAGGTTGGCGCGGGGTGTAGCCGGCTTCGAGGCGTTCGATCTCATCGTCGGTGAGAGTGAGGTCGAGGGCGGCAGCGGCGTCGGTGAGGTGATGAGGTGTAGTGGCGCCGACGATCGGGGCGGTTACGCCGGGTTTGCGCATCACCCATGCAAGCGCTACTTGCGCCATTGGCACGCCGCGCTCTCCAGCGATCTGCTCGACCGCGTCGATGATGGGTTTGTCGCGATCCTCGTACCCGCCGAAAAACCGCTCCGCCGCGGGGTCTTTCGCGGATCGGACCGTGCCAGCCTGCCCGAACGGGCGGGTCAGGCGGCCCTTGGCCAGCGGGCTCCACGGAATCGAGGCCACGCCCTGATCGGCTAATAGGGGAAACATTTCCCGCTCCTCCTCCCGCTGAAGGAGGCTGTACTGGTTCTGCATTGACACGAACTCGGTCCAACCATTGAGGCGGGCGGTGTACTGCATCTTGGAGAACTGCCACGCGGCCATCGACGAAGCCCCCAAATATCTGGCCTTTCCGGCCTTCACCACGTCGTGGAGGGCCTCCATCGTCTCCTCCACCGGAGTATCCGGATCAAAGCGGTGAATCTGGTAGAGATCGACGTAGTCCGTGCCAAGTCTGGTGAGTTTGACGTCGATCTGACGGCAGCCCTCGCGACGCTAGCGAAAAAGCGGAATCTCGGCAGATCTGCATTGGCGGCAGGTCGATCCGGCACCTTATCGATCAACATGGCCGTCACGCTCGATTCTCCCTGTCCGCAGCAACGGTGTCCCGCGCGGCGGCCACCTCGTGGGCGTCCTTAGACAGTTGCAGCCTGGCGGCTTCCCAGCTGGCTAGCAGATCGAGGCGTTCCTGGCTTTCAGAACCCGCTTCGGCGGTGTAGATGAGGAGCGACAGGCCGGGTTCGGCGGTTAACTCCATGCCCTCGTAAGTCAGGACCAGATCCCCAACATCGTGGTGATGGAAGTTCTTCGTCCCCGAACCGTGGCGGCGCACGTTGTGAGCTGCCCATCGTGTGCGGAATTCGTCGCTGCACGTGGAGAGCTCACCGATGAGATCGTGGAGCTGCTTGTCCCGCGGATCACGGCCAGCCTCGGTGCGCAGTATCGCCACCGCCACATCGGCAGCGGCTTCCCATTCGGGGTAGAACTCTCTCGCACGCTCGTCAAGGAAACAAAAACGGGCCAAGTTTCCGTGACCCGGACCATTGAGCACATGGTCGTAGAACGCTGTGGCCAGCGTGTTGGTGGCGAGGATGTCCATGCGGCCGTTGCGCACGAAAGCAGGGCCGTTGGTGACGGCTTCCAGTGCCCGTAGAAGGCCGGGTCGAGGAATCCATTTCCCAGATTGACGTCGGCGGACGGGCTCGGCGCCGTCGCGCGCTATACGGGCAAGGTCGAACAGGTGCTCGCGTTCGGCATTATCGAGCTGTAGGGCGTGCGCGAGGGCATCGAGCACGTTGTTGGATACACCGGCGATATTTCCGCGCTCGATCTTCGAATAGTATTCGACACTAATATCCGCCAGAGCGGCGACCTCACTGCGCCGCAATCCCTCCACGCGACGATTCTCCAACGTAGGGATACCACCCTCGTCCGGGGTGATCTTCGCACGCCGGGACATGAGAAACTCACGCACTTGTGCCCTGTTGTCCATGCTCCCGATACTACGAGTTTCTGTTTCGCCCGGGAACTCCCTGCTGATACACCCCACGCCAGGGCATTCCACACTGGCCCGGCAAGCGGTTTAATGGTTAGCGCCCGAATGAATTTCCACGACAAGTAGGAGCAGAGATGACTGAGAACACCGAAAACCAGCAGTCCGGATGGACCGGCGGACGCAACGCCTTCGGAGACTTCGCCCCGGGCATGGTGCACTACACCGACAAGGTTCTCTTCGACGAGGTATGGGAACGCGAGGGCTTGTCTAAGCGTGACCGCAGTCTAGTCACCATCTCGGCGCTCACGGCGCTGGGGAAGATGGATCAGCTGCAGTTCCACCTCGACTTCGCACGGCAGAACGGCGTCACCGACGAGGAACTGAAAGAAGCCCTGCTCCACTTGGCGTTCTACGCCGGCTGGCCCAACGGCATGGGGGCAACCACCGTGCTGAAGAACATCATCGAAGGCAAGAACTAATGTGTTGCCCGTTCGGTGCAAGCCGGCCTGAGCTCGTGGGGTGAACACCTCCCGCCGCCTCGTCTAGCACCACTACCGCGGGCGGCGAAGCCCACATGGTCGCGCGCGCAACTCCACGCGTGAATCTGGGAAGATAGTTCAGTGAAGCGACTCGTATTTCTGGATGTAGACGGCACTCTGATCAATGGGAATCAAGAAATCCCCGGTTCTGCGCGGGCCGCGATCCGCGAAGCGCTGGCGGCTGGCCACACTCTGATTATCTGTACGGGGCGCGCCAAGCCGGAGATCTACCCATTCCTGTGGGATTTGGGCTTCCAAGGCTTCATCGGATGCAACGGCGCATATGGAGATCTGGGTGGCGAACGCATTTTTGCGGATTTGATGCCGGCCTCTGATGTGAGCGAAATATGTAGTTGGCTGGAAGAAAATGGTGCCGCTTGGCTGTGGCAGGGCACGGACACCCTGTACCCGCACGGTTTCTTCTTGGATGTCTTCAAGCAGGATGAAAGCGAAGGCGGCGTATCGGGAGATTGGTCTGGCTTTTTGCGGCAGATCGAGCCGGCGCTCGATTGGAGTGTGCCTGAGCGAGCACTGAAAGTCACCTTCGTATTCCCGAAGGATTCACCGGTGGGAATGGCCGAGGCCGTCGAACGATTCGGCGATCGTTTCTGCATTCTTCCCGGGTCCCTTGTCCCCGGCGGATTTCACGATATGTCTGAACTCACAGCGAAGGGAATGTCCAAAGCGGTGGGGGTCAAAGCGTTCGCGAAGCATCTGGGCGTTGACTTGAGTGACGTCATTGCTTTTGGGGATTCTGCCAACGATCGCGAGATGCTTGAAGCCGTTGGCCACGGTATCGCGATGGGTAACCATAGAGATGGAATTGAAGAAGTAGCCGCGTGGACTACGAGATCGGTTGACGACGACGGGTTGGCCTTTGGCTTCCGTGAGCTGGGACTGATTAAGTAGTTCGATAGACTGCCGATCATGGATAGATTGGCACGCGCATCACTCCGAAATCGATCGTTTGTGGCGCTCGTCTGTATCGCGGCAGCGATATTGGGTGGGCTTTCCATGTCGTCAATGAAGCAAGAACTTATACCTCAGGTTGAGCTTCCTGCTGTTTCGGTTGTGGTGGTTTCTCCGGGTGCCACGGCTGACCAAATCAATGACCGTGTGGCCGTGCCTATTGAACAGCAGATGGCCACGGTTCCTGAGGTCAAGGGGACCACCACTAACTCGTCCTCTTCCTACGGCATGGTGACCGTGGAGTTGGAGTATGGGACCGAGCTTTCGCGTGCTACCGCAAAGATCGAGCAGTCCATTTCTGAGATTGACGATACGTTCCCAGAAGATACCTCCGTTGAGGTAACCTCGGGAGGTTCTTCAGATATTCCGCTCGCCCAGATTGGTGTAACGAGCGATGGTGATGCGCTGCAGACTGCGCAGAACGTGCGCGGCTCCGTCATTCCGCAACTGGAGAAGATTGATGGCATTGCCTCAGCCCAGTTGATTGGCGCACCGGAGCAGCGGGTCACGATCTCGCTCAATATGGAGGCAGCAGCAACCCAAGGGGTGAGCCCGGATGCCATTCAAGATGCGCTGGACAACAACGGGTTGTCCGTCCCGGCTGGAACCGTTTCGGGAGACGATCACACACTCGACGTAACGATTGGCGAGGATATTGATTCGCTGGATGGACTGAAGGAGATTCCACTTCAGGCCACGGACCCGTTGACTGGTCAAGACGGATCGGTTGCTCTGGGGGATGTAGCGGACGTTGAGCTCACTGGGGAAACGCCCCAGCTAGCTGCCCGGATCGATGGCAAGCCAGCCGTTGCCATGATCGTGTTCCCCACGGCCAATGCGAACATTGTTGAAACCTCTGAGGCCCTCAACGATGCCCTCGCTGATAACACTGACATGGTGGGCGAAGGTGCAGCCTTTACCACGATCTTCGATCAGGCACCCTTCATCACCAGCTCTATCGAGGCTCTCGCTGAAGAGGGTGTCATGGGCCTTGTCATGGCCGTGGCGGTGATTCTCATCTTCCTCGTGTCCGTTCGTCCCACCCTTGTGACGGCAATTTCCATCCCCATGTCGTTGCTCCTCGCGTTCATCTTTATGAACTTGGCGGGCTACTCGCTCAACATGCTGACGCTCTCCGCGCTGATCATCACGATTGGGCGCGTGGTGGACGATTCCATCGTGGTGATTGAGAACATCAAGCGGCACCTTGAATACGGGGATCCCAAGCGCAGGGCGATCCTCACAGCTGTCAAGGAAGTGGCCTCCGCGATCACGGCGTCCACGATTGTCACCTGCCTTGTGTTCATCCCGGTTGGCTTCGTCTCCGGCATGGTGGGAGAGCTCTTCCGTCCGTTCGCTCTGACCGTCGTGCTAGCGATGGCGGCGTCACTCTTTGTTTCGCTGACGATCATTCCGGTGCTTGCCTACTGGTTCCTTCGCCCCTCTAAGGCTGCCCGTGCATCTGAGGAAGCGGTGCGAGCTGCAGAATCGGCCAGCCAGGTGATCGAATCTCGAACTGCGGAGCAGGCACGCGAAAAGGCTGATCGCCTGCTGGCAGAGCAGCGTGATGCCGCCGAGGTCAAGGAACAGAAGTCGTGGCTGCGCCGCGGTTACCGCCCGGTACTGAACGGCACGCAGAAGCACCCAGTGATCACGCTGGTAACTGCTGTTGCTATTTTGGGTGGCACGGGTGCGCTGTACCCGCTGCTGAACCAAAATTTGCTGGGTGATACCGGCCAGAATATGGTGATGCTATCTCAGGAGGCCCCTGCTGGTACCGATTTGGAGGGCCTGACCGATCGGGCGGCCGTCGCAGAAGAAGCGCTCGGGGACGTGGCCGGCGTGGAGTCTGTAGCCACGACCGTTGGCGGTGCGGGAATGGGCCAATCTGGTTCCACAATTTCTTACGTTGTCACGACGGATGAGGATGCGGATCAAGAGGAGCTGAGCCAGACGCTTGAAGACACGTTGGCTGAGAACTCCTCTGGCGATCAGACGGGCGCCTCGGAGATGGAGGGGCTGACCTCCAGTTCCGTTGATATCAACATCGTGGCGAATAACGAAGAGACTCTTCAGGAAGCCAACGATGTTCTCTTTGATGCGCTGCAAGGCGTTGAGGGAAGCCGTCAGGTCACCACGAACCTTTCGGCCGAACAACCGTCCGTCAAGGTGACTGTGGATAGGGAAGCGGCGGCTGCCGGTGGTATGAGCGAGAACGATATCGTGGGCCTGATCGCGGCTCAGATCGTCTCCCCGTCCATTGGGCAGATCACCCTGAACAACATTGACACGGATATCTACGTGAAGCTGACGGATCCGGTGACAAGCTTGGATGACCTCCAGAACATGGAGATTATGGGCCAGCCGATCTCCGCCTTTGCCACTGTGGAGGAAGTAAACGTTGTCCCGAGCGTTGTGACCATCAATGGTCAGCAGACGGCCACCATTTCCGTGACAGCGGAAGACCCGGACGAACTGGGAACGGTTCGTGACAACGTAGCAGAGATTGTGGAATCCACTGATCTTCCCGCGGGCGCTACAACAACTGAAGCGGGCGCGGCCGCGCAGCTGAACGAAGTGTTCGGTCAGCTTGGCTTGGCTCTGGCCGCTGCGGTACTGCTGATCTACGTAGTGTTGGTGTGGATTTTCAAGAGTCTGACCCAACCGTTGATCCTGCTAGTTTCCATCCCGTTCGCGGCGATCGGCGCATTCTTGGCTATGTTGATGACTGGCACACCGCTCGGTATCTCTTCGCTCATCGGCCTCCTCATGCTCGCTGGCATCGTGGTAACCAATGCGATTGTGCTGATCGATCTGATTAACCAGTATCGCCGCCGCGGAATGGACATGGATGAGGCAATCGATCTTGGCGCTCAGCGCCGCCTCCGCCCGATCATCATGACGGCGCTGGCCACGATCGCTGCGCTGGTGCCGATGGCACTCGGGATCACGGGGCAAGCCGGGTTTATTTCTCAGCCGCTTGCCGTCACGGTGATTGGCGGCCTGATCTCCTCCACGCTCCTGACGCTGATTCTGCTGCCTGTGCTTTACCGCCTGACGCAGAAGAACGCCATTAAAAAGGAGGATCTAGAGGCCGAAGCCGAAGAGGATCGCGATTTCGAGCAATCTGATCGTGCCCGCTCCTCACGCCCCGTGCCCGCAGCAATCACTGCCGGTGCAGCTGAATCGGCGTCTACTTCTGGTGCGAAGCCGGGCGGCTCGGATTCTTCGGCTTTGGACAACTCCGAAACCTCAGGCCGGGGCAACCGAAAGAACAGGAGCCATCGCAATCACCTCTTTGGCCGAGGCCGGAACAAGCGCTAATCGCGCAGAAAAGCAACTGAACAATATGCCGCGCGGGACTCATCGCTACCCGCATGGCGCCTCTTTGGGCGCAAGTAGGGTTCGTCAACAATCCGCCGCGAGGGACTGAGCAAGCACAGCGAGCTTGCTCAGTCCTTTGGTGTACCGTGGGCTTATCCGTGGGATGCCATCGTTGGAGTCCCCACACTTTCGAATCGGGTGACACAATGCTGAACGAATCACAACCTGCAAACCGCCACACACCCAGCGGATCAAAACATGTGACCGGCGCCCTTCTATTTGCTTCGGCTGCGGCTGGATTAGTCCTCGTACCGGCGCTTGAGAGCTTTCGTATTGTCTTCATTGCGATGTCTCTAGGTTTCTCACTACTTACGCTGTTCTTGCTGATACGAAGGTCAGCTCGGGCTGGAACAAAGCGAGACTAACCTTGGTCTTGCACCATACAGTTCGAAGGCTTTTGTGCTGTGCTTTGTGCAAAAACTCTTCTTAGAATCCCAGCTGGAGTCCTGAACGATGCGCGGGAACTCCGCACCAGCGTGGTGGCAGTTGGCTAACTATGCTCGCAAAGCAAGGATCGGTCGCGCGATAAGACGGTGTCGTAAAAGTTAGGACGTCTTTACCCCCATAAAACCTGCCCGGTAGCGGTAAGATGAACCGAAGGTTGGCGCTGCGGCCGTGCAGATGGCAGGGCGCCAGTTGGTCCGCAGTGCAACGATGCGCCCAGTTGTGTGAGGAGCGAAGGATGTCTGATACCCCGCGCCCTCGCTCCATGTGGCGTCCTCACCTTCGCACCCGCCAGCGCGATATGCGAGTGGGGGCCGGTCTGATTCTGGGGGCCGGACTTCTTGTCCTGTCCGTCGCCACCTCGCAGAACGTGGACTGGGGCAGCTTCGGATTCGCACTACTCTTTGGTTCATGCGCGGCCGTGGCACTCTCTGGCATGTTTCCTCGCACATCCGCCACGGTGTTGGCCGTGGTGTATCCGCTCGTCTGGTTTACTCCTGAACGCACCCTTCAGCTTGCCTCCATCTCCATCTTCATCGTGGTGGTGATGCTGCTCTGGAATAGGGAACACCTTGCTGCCGCGATTTTCGGCCTGTGGTAT
Organism: Ancrocorticia sp.; assembly: GCF_052089425.1. Taxonomy (NCBI): domain Bacteria; kingdom Bacillati; phylum Actinomycetota; class Actinomycetes; order Actinomycetales; family Actinomycetaceae; genus Ancrocorticia; species Ancrocorticia sp. The sequence continues at coordinate 46,276 of NZ_JBQCZW010000010.1, forward strand.
TACCTGTGGTCGGTCATCCTCATGATCCCCACAAGCTCCACATCGGAGCTCGTCACGGGCGGCTTCGTATGGGCTGGCCTGCTGGCCGCATTTGCGGTTGTGGGTGAACTGCTTGGGCGCCAGTACACGGCCAATGAGCAGTTGGAGGCCCGCCGCCGCAAAGAGCTCGCTGACCAGCGCCTAGCGATTGCCCGCGAACTCCATGACACCGTCGTCTACTCCACCACGATCATGGTGATGCGTGCCGAGGCGGCCAAACTCAACGTGGCACGGTCTCCCTGCGCAACAACCGACGATTCTCAAGCAGAGGACTGGGCTGCCAACGTCTCAGAGGATCTGGAGTCCATCGCGAACACGGGCCGGCGCGCCACGGCAGATCTGCGAGCGATGCTGGCCGTGCTCCGTGTATCCGAATCTGATGCCGCTGGGACACCTGAAACCGAACGCTTCACGATCCCCCAGACGTCTCTCCGCCAGGTACTTCGCGAGCAAGCGGACAAAGTGGAAAAGTCCGGCCTGACGGTTCAGATGGCCGTGGAAGGTGACGTCACGACCCTCCCAGAGGACGTCACGTCCGCTCTGGCTATGATCGTCACGGAGGCGTGTTCCAACATGGTCAAGCACGCCAGCCGCAGCGCCCCTGCCACCATCATGATTGATGTTCAGGACGATGCCGTTGAAGGGGCCTTCGTTAACGGACTGGTCTCCGCACGCGCGGGCAGGGAGCGGCAGGGCTACGGTTTGACGGGCCTACAGGAGCGGGCAGAAACTTTGGGAGGAACCGTGGATTTCTCCACAACCGAATCACGCTGGATCATTCGAGTATCCATCCCAACAAAAAGATAGGCGGTGAATACGATGGGTGAAACTGGGATACGGGCGGCGCGCGTCGTCGTCGTCGACGATGATGAACTCGTACGTGAAAACATCCGAACCTACCTTGCGGGCGCACGTGATATCGAAATCGTGGGTGTGGGGGCTACGGGGTTCGAGGCCACGCGGCTCGCGGGTGCGCTGGAGCCGGACATCGTGATGATGGACATTCGGATGCCCGTGATGGATGGGATTTCCGCCGCGGAGCAGATTCGTAGTTTGTATCCGCATATTAAAGTGGTCCTGCTGACGACGTTTGACGACGACGACGCCATGCTTGCCGGGCTCCGCGCTGGCGTTGCCGGGTTTCTCCTCAAGAGCACATCGCCGGAGGATCTGGTACACGGACTGCGCCAGGTGATGGCGGGAGGGACAGTGGTGTCTCCTGGCCCCACCGCGCGCCTCGTGCGTGACTATCTTGTGCGGCCCGAGCCCGTTGATCAGATGGACGTGGAGTTTTCTGTGCGTGAGCAGGAGGTGCTGGAGCTACTGTGCCAGGCCTATACGAATCAGGAGATCGCGGAGAAGCTGTACGTGCGCGAATCCACCGTGAAATCCCACGTGTCCTCCATCATGGCCAAGCTGGGTGTCAGTAGCCGTCTGAAGGTTGTGGTGAGGGCTCACGAGCTGGGGTTGGTGCGGCATTAGGGCGAGGGGTGTGCGAGTGGCCTAAGCCTGTGGGGGCGCGAAAGGTCTAGGCCGTTTGGCCCAGGCGGAGGCGGGATAACTCTTTGAATCCACGTTGTTTCTCAGATAGTAGCTACGGAGTCTCAGCATATGGCTTTTCAGGCAACTGGTTTGAGCAGTAATCTGAGGGCGAGGGCGAGTAAACCGCGGAACGGCACGGATCTCCTACTTTAGTAGGAGTGCAAGTTCCTACTTTCGGGGGAGAGACTCCCGGGGGTCCTCTCGATAGGCTTATGCCGTTGGACGAAAAGGGAGGATTTCGATGATGAAGACCGCAGCATTGACTGCCGCAGCTGGCTTGGTGTTGGTTGGCGCGGTTGGTCCATTCGCAGGCGCGGCTGAAATCGAGGTAAACGATACAAGATCTCCGGTATCGGTTACTGAGGCGCAAATTCAGCCAATGTTCCTGTGCTCGTGGTTCCCATACCTGCGTCCACTCTGCAACGGCTAACGCCGTGGAGATAACAGAATAGATCTACCGATGATTGGTGGTTGAGCTTTTTCGGATACGGCTCCATCATTTCAAGGTGTAGTTGGTGGATCACCAAGGTGTGAGGCTCGGACGTAGCGTGAACGTCCGGGCCTTGCACTGGGTGTCAGACTACTTGGTCTCGAACTGCGTAGTCTCAGACTGTCTGGTCTCAGCCTGCCTGAGCCGTTCCACGTGTGGGCCAGTCTGTGTCCGGACCCTTCACCCGGCATTCCGTATCTGGGCTCATCACCTGCCGTTCCGTATCTGGGTAATACTGCTGCGATTGGGGACGGCCCTGTCTTGTAGGATTCATGGTGAGACATGGAGGTAATGGCATGCCCAAGATTGACGCGCCCACTGTTCGTGAGCACCATGCAATGGTTAAACAAAAGCTCATTGCTGCCGCGGAGGCTGTGCTGCGCGAGAAGGGCCCAGAGGGGCTGAGCGCTGGCGCCGTGGCCGAGCAGGCCGGCATTGCGCGCAATTCCATCTACCGATACGTGGATTCGGTAGATGATCTCAAGCTGTTGGCACTCGAGCAGCACGTTCCACGGTGGTCGGCGGCGGTGTTCTCCCAGATCAACCCGGGGGATGGCCCAGCACAGAAGCTCGCGGATTTCGCTGTGGCCAGCCTGTACCAAACCAAGGATTCCTCCCATGGTTTCCTCATGAGCCTCATGCGTAATGGCGTTCGCCAGCACACCATTTCCCACGAACGCGCCCGTGCACAAACAGAAGTGAAGTCCATTCATGTGGAGGTCAGTAGCTTCATCCACGATCAGTGGATCGAACTGGGTGTTTCGAACCCAGAGGTGTGGGCAGGATATGTTCAGGCTATTATTTTTGAATCGTTTGGTCAGGTGGAAGCGGGTGCGAATGTTGAGGAACTCGCTGAACCGCTTCGCGAATCTGTACGCGCGCTCGCACGTGCTGCGGCGGCCGAACAGGGCCAATAGTCAGAGCCTGTGAACACTGGCCAGCCAACGCTATGGGGTCAGCACATAGGAGGGCGGGCTTGCGGACTCTGAGTAGAACGGGGCCCGAGTAGAACGGGCCTGAGAAGCATCAACAAGAACTGTGATACATCAACAAGTCAGAACGGCAAGGTCATGGAAAAAATCAAGGTAGCGATCAACGGGTATGGCAATCTGGGGCGGGCTGTGGAGCTTGCTGTTGGCCGTAGTGCGGACATGGAGCTGGTGGCCATTTTTACACGCCGTGATCCAGCCGATCTGGAAACCGCGAGCGGCTTGGCAGCGCCTTCTTCCGAGATGGCCAGATGGGTTGGCAACATTGATGTGTGCATCAACTGTGGAGGCTCAGCAACTGACCTGCGGGATCAAACCCCCGAGGCGTCCACGCTGTTCAACGTTGTGGACACCTTTGATACGCACGCAGCTATCCCTCAGCATTTCGCCGTTGTCGATCAGGTGGCCCGCGAAAATGACCGCCTTGCCCTCATTTCCACTGGCTGGGATCCTGGCCTTTTCTCCCTCAATCGCCTGATCGGTGAATCGATCCTGCCCGAAGGCGAAACCTATACGTTCTGGGGCCCTGGCCTTTCTCAGGGGCATTCGGATGCCCTTCGCCGGATCGAGGGCGTCGCTGCTGCCGTCCAGTACACCATCCCGAACGAGGGAGCGCTGGACCGCATCCATGCCGGAGAGCATCTTGAACTGACCACCCGCGAAAAGCACCGGCGCGAATGCTGGGTCGTGCTGGCGGATGGCGCGGATGGCGATGCTATTCGCGAGACTATTGTCAGTATGCCCAACTACTTTGCCGATTATGACACCACGGTGAACTTCATCAGTCAGGAAGAGTTTGATCGTGATCACACGGGCATGCCGCACGGCGGAACCGTGATCCGTCAGGGCCAAACCAGCGAGGGCACCTCTCAGGTAATCTCCTTCAAGCTGGCGCTGGATTCGAATCCGGAGTTCACGGGGGCAGTTGCGTGTGCGACGGCTCGGGCCGTGGCGCGCATGGCGGCCGAGGGCCAGCGTGGCGCCATCACCTTGTTCGATGTGCCACCGGCCAAGCTCTCTCCCGAGGACCCGGCGCAGTTGCGCAAGCGCCTGCTTTAGGGTGGGCCGGTAGACCCAGCTCTACCCCAGAAGGATAGGTGGGCTGATGGCGGGTGCGGGCGGGCGCCGGTTGAATAGATGTATGAACTCAGGAACTGAAGGAATGCTAGCGGGCCGTGGGCTCGTGAAGAAGTTTGGCTCGGTCGCAGCGCTGGCCGGCGTGGATATCGATATTCCCGCTGGCCAGGCGTTGGCAATCATGGGGCCGTCGGGTTCCGGCAAATCGACCCTGCTGCACTGCCTATCAGGCATTCTGGCGCCCACGTCTGGAACCGTGGCGCTGGGGCACCGCTGGATTTCAGAGCTTTCGGACGCCAAGCGTTCGCAGGTTCGCCTGCACGAGTTTGGCTTCGTATTCCAAGACGGGCAGCTCATCCCCGAACTCCCGGCGCGTGAGAATGTGGCAATCCCGCTCATGTTGTGCGGGACGGGGCGCCGCCAAGCGCTCGAGGTGGCCGATCAGTGGTTGGCGAGGCTCGGGCTGGGCTCCGAGGGCCAGCGCAGGCCCGGCGAAATGTCCGGTGGGCAGGCTCAAAGGGTGGCCATTGCTCGTGCGTTGGCCGTTGATCCGGCCGTGATTTTTGCGGACGAACCAACGGGAGCTCTGGATCAGGCTACCGGTCACGAAGTGATGCAGCTGCTGACAGTGACGGCGCGGCGGACTGGGTCCACCCTTGTGGTGGTCACCCACGATCCGCAGGTGGCGGCGTGGTGCGATCGGCTCGTGGAGATCCGCGACGGCAGAATTCATGCCGATTCAGCTGAGGTTTCCAGTGTAGGGGCGGGTGAGGCCCGATGAAGCAAGCACTTCGGCTAGCTCCGGAACTCACGGCCGCGCGGCTCAAGGCACGAACGGGCGATGCATGGCTGGATCTGCTGGCTGTCCTATCCTTCGCCTTGTCCACCCTCATGGCGCTCACTCTTGCCGGTGGCGTGTGGATGTTTTATCAGTGGAGTGAAAACCCCACTGCGCGTCAGGTGGCTCTGGGAGAGCAGATCGAGTGGGCCCCGGACGGCGACTACTTGACCTTGTACTTGTCGCTGGCGTTCGCTGCGTCGGCTCTACTGGTGATTCCGATCTTTTCGCTTGGTGCCTCGGCGGCGCGACTGGGTGCGCGTGGGCGTTCCCAGCGGCTCTCCTCCCTACGGCTGATCGGCGTGACCGGCGGGCAGACCGTTGCCATGTCCCTCGTTGAAACGCTCGTACAGTGGGTGCTTGGCGCGGTGGTGGGAACGATCGCCTACTACGCCACGTTGCCGCTGTGGGGGAGCGTGACGTTCCTCGAAGAGAGTATTCATCCGTCCGAAATGATGCTCCCGGTGGGGCTGGAGCTAGCCGTGTTGGCGTTCCTCTTGGTGATCGCCGTGCTGTCCACGATTATCGGGCTGCAGCGCGTGCGCATCTCCCCGCTGGGCGTTGCGCGGCGAGAGGCCAATCCTGCCGTCAAGCACTGGCGGCCGGTCGCGTTTTTTGCGGCTCTCATTGTTTATGTTGTGTGGGCGCTCAACAACCCGGCAACGGCCGGTGATTCCATCCAGTACATCGTCATGGCCGGCATGATCCTCATGATGGTGGCAGGCATTTCAGTTGTTGGCCCATGGATACTGCAGCTATTTGCCTATCCCGGCACGAAAACGAACTCCGTGCCGCGCTTGCTGGGTATGCGCCGAATTCTCGACGATCCGCGGAGCGCGTGGCGCACGGTCAACGCCATTTCGCTACTGTGCTTCATGGCTGGATTCTTCGCGTTGATCCCGATGGAGGCAGGGGATTCCGGCAACTTCCTGTTTGAGGACATCTTTACGGGGCTGATGATTACACTCGGCTTTGGGTTCGCAGTTGCCGCCCTGTCCACTCTTATGAATCAATCGGCCACCGTGTTCGATCGTGCTCCCGAAACGAGTGCACTCGGACAGGTCGGGTTCCCGCGGCGCGTGTTCACATGGACCCGCATCTATCAGGTGATGGGGCCGCTTTTGCTGGCCTCGGTTGCCTCAGCGATGCTCGGCTTAGCGCTGGGTATGGTGTCCGCCGCGTCGCAGGTCTCCACTTCCGGAATCATCCGCGTGGGCATCACTGTGTTGGTAGGCGTAGCGCTCTCTGGAGTGGCGCTCGCGGTGTGCCAGCCACTTGAGCGCCACGTTGTGGAGAGCCGCGGGCGCGCCAACGATTAGTTGGGGTGGGCCACGCATTACAGGCGTCCGCCGAACGGAATCCCCGATATACTGTTTCCATCATGATCGGCCCGCTCGCCTCACGGCTCGGGCCGATTTTCTTTTCGTGGGGGTGCCGAAGGTGGACTACGACAACTGTGGCCCGCTTAGCTATACGGCATGAGGCTGAGCTGCATCGCGCGGACCCGCAAAGGTAGTTCACAGCTTGATCGGCTTGATCCTGCAGTTAATGTCTACGTGGCCGGACAGCGAGCGTCGCAATGTAGACGTAAACGTCTACACGAGCTACCGTTCGAACATGAGCGATACAACGACGATCCGGATCAGTCGAGCTACGCGTGACATCCTCAATGATCTGGCGGCCCGGCGTGGAGAGTCCCTGACCGAGACCGTCTCCCGCGGTGCACGACTGCTCGAACAAGAAACTATCGGACGCGACCTCTCCATGCCGTTGCGGGACGATGAACTTACTTGGCTTGATGCTGACGCCCGGTAGTGCTTCGGCAGATCCGCGACACCATCACGATCATCATCGATGCTTGAGCCGCACGATAATGAGTTAAGAGCCCTCTTTCGTAGATGACGAAGGAGGCTTCTTGTCATCTGCTCATCCCACAGCCACCGAGAGTGCGCCTGTGCAGCGAGAGTTAGCCTAGTGTCCGAACTTTCGAGGGACGTTCGAACTCTCGTTACTGTGGCCCTGCGCTGTGGTCCGGCACTGTGGTCCCACCTCTATGTCAGGAGCTGCGGACCGCTCAGGCTCACGGGACGCGTGCAGCCTCTTCGGACTCACGGGATGAGCGCCACCTTGAGAGCCTCACGGGAGTCCATCGCACGGTAGGCCTCTGGCGCCTTGTCCAGTGGGAGCGCGAGATCGAAAACCCGCCCGGGGTTGATCTGACCATCCAGCACCTGCGGGATAGCGTCCTCCAAGTACGCGCGCACTGGGGCCGGGCCGCCGGCGAGGCGTGCATTCTTTCCGAACAATGAACCGTAGCCAACCGGCGCTTTTTCGTACTGCGGAACACCGACACGGGAGATGATCCCGCCGGGACGCACGATCGAGTACGCCTGTTCGTAAGCTGGCATGTGCCCAACGGCTTCGAGGACGATGGGTGTTCCCTCCCCGCCTGTCAGCTCAAGAACCTTCGCAACGGCCTGGTCCCCGCGCTCAGACACAACATCTGTTGCTCCCCACTCGACGCCCAGATCGGTGCGTACATCGTGGTGTCCCAGCAGAATGATGCGCTCGGCACCCAGCTGGCGGGAGGCAAGTACGGCAGATAAACCAACAGCCCCGTCGCCGATCACCGCGACGGTCGCCCCGGGAGACACCTGCCCCATGTGCGCGGCGTGATACCCGGTCAGATACACATCCGAGAGCGCCAGAAGTGAAGAGAGCGTCCCCTCGCCCGCGGTGGCAGGATCGATGCCAGGGACGGGGACGAGGCTGCCATCAGCCTGAGGGATCCGGGCGTATTCGGCCTGTAGCACAGGGACTTCGGCACCGCCGTATCCGCCGCCATGTAGGCAGGAGCTCTGAAGTCCTTCGCGGCAGAAAACGCACGTATTGTCCTGCCACAGGAACGGGACCACCGCGAAATCGCCTGGCTTCACACCATGGACGCCCGCACCAGTCTCCTCCACCACGGCGATCGCTTCGTGGCCCATGGATCTGCCATCGGGAGTAGCGGGCATCGAATGATAACGGTGCAGGTCCGATCCGCATACGCACGCTCTGACGATGCGAACGATCGCATCCGTGGGCTCCTTGATCACCGGATCATCGGCGGTCGCCACTCGCACATCACCTGCGCCATACATGTACGTTGCTTTCATTCCATCAACCTCTGCCTTCTAAGATGTGCGCCCGGCGGCCGCGCTATGGACGCATGTCCTTCTGCGGTTCTCTCGCGCTGTCACTCATCATTCAACACCCTGAACCACGCATATGGGAGGAACTATCGCTACGGGTATAGCCGCTGCCTTGACGCACGTTGCGAGGACGTTGCCGTGACTGCCATCCAACTGGTGCCGAACGTTCCCGCCGTCGTCCCAAATTTCCGCGCAGTCCTGCGAGAAACCAGTCACCCTAGGACCGATGGCCTTTTCACCGGGCTTTTTGTGTGAAATTGTTGAACTAGTGAACAATTCAAGTTCGCACCGGTTCGCGCCGGGACGAGACTCGACATAAGGTAGAACCATGATTATCGCAACACCTGTTATGCCAGATGGTCAAATTGACCCCCGCTGGGGCAAGGCGCCACGCGTTGCCGTCACCGAGATTGAGGACGGCGTTATCGAGCGCTGGGATGAGCATGAGGTGGGCTGGGACGTTCTTCATGACGAAGGTGCACATGGAACTCACCACGCCCGCATCGTCAAGTTCCTGCGCGAGAACAACGTTGATGCCGTGATTATTGCCCGCTGTGGCGCGCCGATGCTCAACACGATGCAGAAGATGGGCCTCATCATCGCCCTTGACGCCGAGGGCCCGGCCCGCGACGTAGCGCTCAACACCGCCCCGAAGATCCAGGAGATTCTGGAGATGGAAGATGGTGGCGGATGCTGCGGAGGCGGCGGTGAAGGCGGCGGCTGCGGTTGTGGCGGCGGAGCTCAGGCCGAAGATCGCCCGGAGCTGGAACTCGCTCAGGTTGGTGCGGGTGCCAGTGAAGGCGGATGCTGCGGCGGCGGTGGCGGCGGCTGTGGCTGCGGCGGTCACTGAGACTGATACCTAGTAGTTTGCTCCCCGGAGGCTGGTTTGGCTTCCGGGGAGTTTTGTTTTTTGACGACGACGGCGGAGCCTGCCCCGCCGTGGCCCGTGCGACGAG
>NZ_JBQCZW010000010.1:55500-69191 GCF_052089425.1 Ancrocorticia sp.
AGGGAAGCCATGACGATTGTCATGGCCACATCGTGATTCTTGACAGTTCCAGCGCAATGGCGCGCCCCGGCACGATAGAACCATGAATACAGAGCAACGCAATCAAACTGCCCTGCGCATCGATTCGGTGACGAAGCGGTTCGGCACGCTCACCGCGGTAGATCAGGTGGGCTTCACGGTTCCCGTTGGGGAGATCGTGGCACTGCTTGGCCCGAACGGTGCGGGTAAAACAACACTATTAGACATGGTCTTGGGCTTCACGAAACCTAATTCCGGCAAGATCACCGTGCTGGGAGCAGGCCCAGAAGAGGCCGCCACGAGCGGGCACGTTGGCGCCGTACTCCAAACCAAGGGGTTGCTTGACGATCTGACGGTCAAGGAAACTCTCCAGATGGTGGCCGCCTGCCATTACCGTCACCTGCCGGTGGAGGATGTCATGGATCGTGCAGGTATTGCCACGTTCGGTGGGCAGAAAGTGGGCAAGTGCTCTGGTGGTCAGGTCCAACGGCTTCGGTTTGCCTTGGCGCTCCTGACAGACCCGCAGCTGCTCGTCCTAGATGAGCCAACCGCCGGTATGGATGCGAGCGGGCGCCGGGACTTCTGGAACTCGATGCACGCTGAGGCCGAACGCGGACGGACGATCGTATTCGCCACCCATTACCTTCAGGAAGCGGACGATTACGCGGATCGCGTGGTGCTTCTGCGCACCGGAAACGTGGTGGCTGACGGCTCAGTGGCTGATATGACGAACGGCCACGGCACGGTTGTTGAAGGCGTGTGGAACGGCGAAGCCGAGGGTGTGGACCCTGCGGATGTGTGCCAACGATTTGCGGCAGACAACGTCCGGTTCGAGCGAACGAATGGCCGGATCTCGTTCTCCACCGGCAACTCGGATGCACTGGCATTGTTCCTCCTAGACCGGAGCCTCATGGCTGATGTGCGGATTACGCGCCCGTCCATGGAAGAAGTGTTCTTCGAGCTGACGGACGAATCGCGTGCCGCCACGTCGCGTGCCGCCACGTCGCGTGCCGCCAAGCCGCCTGCCTCCACGCATGGCGGATCCGAGCCCGCAACAACCGCCGCCGCACCTACGCCAACCGCCGCGCCAACCACAGAGAGGAGCGGACAATGACGAATTCGCAAACGCCTCAAGAAGCTATGACGGCTCAGGGAATAACCGATCGAGAAGCAATAACAACTCAAGAAGCAACAACTCAGGAAACGATGATGGACGCGCGGATCAGTACGGGTAGGCTCTCGCAACCGGCCAGCAAGGTCCAGATTTTGCTGCGCTACACGGGCTGGGAATTCTGGCGCAACCTCCGGATGGTCGATTCCACGTTCTTCGTGGTGATTCTTCCATCGGCGCTCTACCTCATGTTCGGTGTGGCGATGGATCAGGGATCCGGCGTAAGTGTTCACGGCAACGTCACTGCATATGTGATGACGTCCATGGCCGTGTATGGCGCCGTGGTGGCAACAACGGCAATGGCTGGCACGGCCGCTGTGGAACGCAACCACGGGTGGGGCCGTCAGCTCGCGATGACCGGCCTGTCCAATGCAGGCTACTTCACGGGGAAAACCCTCATGTCTATCTGCATTGCGATCATGCCAATCCTGGTGGTGTTTGCCCTTGGGCTGGTCACTGGCGCCGAGATGGACGGTACGTGGCGCTGGTTCGCCACAGCCGGGCTGACTCTGCTCGTGGCGCTGCCCTTCGCGCTCTATGGGTTGGCTGCCGCACTGCTCTTCCGATCAGAAACCGCTGTATCCGCAGCCTCCGGGTTCCTCGTGGTGTTCGCCTTCTTTGGCAATCTGTTCATTCCGCTATCGGGAACTCTCCTTGACATCGCCAAGTTCACGCCGCTCTATGGTGTGTCAACGTTGGCTCGTTGGCCACAGATGGAAGGCTTCGTCATTCCGATGGATGGCACCGGCCCCGGATACCAGCCAGAGTTCGATTCGATAGGGTTCTCCATCCTCAACTTGGTGGCGTGGACGGCCATCTTCGGAGCGATCTGCATGATCGCCAGCCGCCGCAGAACCCAGCGCTAATGCTCAGGTTCGAAAGTGCCACGGAGCCGAATAGACTTGGCTCCGTGAGCATGCCGATGGGATCATACGATCCACCCGATTACCAGACCCCTGCCGAAAAGCGCGCAATGTTGCTTTGCGGTGGGGTCTGGCTCGTGTTTCTGATTTGGCCACTCGTTTTGATGGTGGCAACGGACTTTGGCTCGCCAGCGTGGCGAATTGTTGGTGTGTTGGCGCTGGTCGCATTCATTGCGCTGTACCTTTTCGCGATGACCCATCCGCGGCTATCTAACAGATACCCACGGTGGGTGACGATAGCGGGGTACACCGTAGTGATGGCTGGGTTGGTGGCGCTCATGATGCCCGCCACCGGCGTTGGCATCTTGACTGCGGCACCGTATTTCATGGCGTTGTGGCTGTTCTCCCACCGCCTGCTCCCCGGCATCTTTGCTGCTCTCGTCATCGGAATGACAGCCGTGGGAGTGGGCTGGCTCGTGTATCCAGGACATCCGACGGCCGCCCTAGAGATTCCGGTTGGAATGACCACCATCATCCTGATTATCGTCCGCACGATGGATGAACGCGATGAACTGGATCGCGCGCTGTCGGAACAACTTGCCCTTTCTACCCAGCGTGAGGAGTTGGGCCGCACGGTCCACGATGTGCTGGGGCATTCGCTCACGGCCATTACAGTGAACGCCCAACTGGCCCGCCGGCTCGTGCGCACTGATCCCGATGCCGCCGAGGAGCAGCTAGATCATGTGCTTGCCACCGCCCGCACGGCGCTCGGGGAAGTCCGCCAAACCGTCACGGCGCTATCCCAGCCAGACCTGCAAGAACAGCTGACGATTGCCAGCACCGTATTAACAAACGCCGGGATCACCGCCACGGTCCCAAAGGAACGCGAACTTCCGGAGTTGACGCAGGAACGCCAAGATCTGTTTGCATGGTGCCTGCGCGAGGGGATTACGAACGTCGTACGCCATTCGAAGGCGCGCTCGTGCACGATTAGTGTGGGGGAGAGTTGGCTGCAGATCGACGACGACGGCGTAGGCCTCATCTCCACCGAAAACCACGGCCTGCGGGGCCTTCGCAATAGGGTGGAAGAAGCTGGAGGAACTCTGGCGGTGGGGGATCACCCGGAGCATGCGGGTACACGGTTGGAGGTCACACTATGATCCGTGTTTTGATCGCTGATGATCAAGAGCTCGTGCGGGCGGGGCTAGCGGCTCTCCTTAACCTCGAAGAAGATATCGAAGTAGTATCCCAACTCGCCTCTGGGGAGGGTGCCGCCGAAGCGGTGCAGGCTAACTCCGTGGATGTGGCGTTACTGGATATTGAGATGCCGGGCGTTGATGGTATTTCTGCCACCAAGGACTTAGCTGGACTGTGCAAGGTGCTCATTGTGACAACCTTCGGGCGTGCCGGCTACCTTCAGAGGGCCCTCGAGGCCGGTGCCGCAGGGTTCATGGTGAAGGATGCTCCAGCCGAACAGCTCGCGGAAGGAATCCGAAAGGTGATGGCGGGCGACAAGGCCATTGACCCAGCGCTTGCCGCCGAGGCCCTCGTGGCTGGCATCAACCCACTCACCGATCGCGAGAGGGACATCCTTCGAATCGCCCTCACGGGTGCCTCGGTCAAGCACATCGCCGGCGAACTCTTCCTTTCCCCGGGAACGGTCCGCAACCACCTCTCCTCGGCGATCGGAAAGACGGCCACAACAAACCGCACAGAGGCCGCCCAAGTGGCACAGTCCAAGGGCTGGCTCTGAATCTCATCGATTCTGGTCCAGCTGACGGGACGTTGCTGACGTAGGCGGGGCTCCGGCGTCGTCCAAACTAGGCGGCGAGGGCTTCCACGGGGGAGACCTTGGCCGCCTTCCTGCCTGGGACAAACGAGGCAACGATCGCGGCGAGTACCGCAATAACCACAACCCCGATAACTTGTAGCCACGGAATCACGATGACGGTGTGCTCTACATCGAAGGGCAGGGCGAGTGTGCCCACCCAGCCGAAGAAGATGCCGAGTCCAACCCCGATGATGGCGCTGGAACCCGCGATGAGCGTGGCTTCAAGGACGAGCATGCGCCTCATCTGTTTCTTGGTGAGGCCGAGGGTGCGGAGTAGTCCGTTCTCTCGTGTTCGCTCGAATACCGAGAGGGAGAGCGTGTTGGCCACGCCCACGAGGGCTACCAGCACGGACACGGCAAGCAGGCCAACAATCACCAAGAGCACAGAGTTGATGATCTGCGTGTACATCGCCCGTTCGGCTGCCGCGCCACCCACGTCTATGTTGTTATCAATCGATGTGAGGGCGTTCTGAACTTCTGTGGCATCGGCATCGTCCGCGAGGCTGACGTAGATCTCGCGCACGCTGGCCGAATCGCTCACCTGGGCCAGCGTGGTTGGTGAAACGCGGATGTCCTCCGTGTCATCATCCTGAGTAACCGTCAGGTCAACACACTGGCCGGAACCGCACAGATTCAGGGAATCGATGCCCAGATAGCTGGGAACGATTGCTTGGCCGTCACCAATCACGGAGACCGTGGAATGAGCGACAGGGTTCAGATCCGGTTGGGCCAGAATCGTGATGGGGCTTGACGCATCGTCAGCGGTTGCACCGTCAACTGTCCCGGCGTCCGAGCCTGCTGCACCATCCGCATCTTCATTCGTTCCGTTGCTTGAATCCTCGTTGATCGTGAGGGTGTTTCCATCCAAGGTGCCGTCAACACCTCGGACCTCGATCGCGTTAGCCACGCCTTCAGTCCCGGCTACGCGGTCAATGAGACTATCGGGCATATCGTCGCCGATTGTCACGAGATCATACGGCCTCCTCGAATCGACTTCAGAAAGAAGCGTCTCGCGCATGGACCCAGCGGCAACAGCCATCGTTGTAATGAGCGTGACGCCCAAAATAATCGCGGTGCCGGTTGAGCCAGTGCGTTCGGGGTTACGGACGGTATTCGAGCGGGCCATGATGCCCACGACGGACCGGAAGGGCGCACCGAACAAGTAGGTGACCTTCGGCAGGAGGACTGAGCACACCAAGAGTGCGCCAATAAACCCGAGAACTCCGGACGCGAAGGCGATGAGGAAACCAACATCTTCACCGCGTGATATCCCAAAGTACAGGCCAGCGATCGATACCGCGGCAATCACGGCTCCGATGCTCACGCGAACCTTGTGGCCATGCTTTGTGGCCGAGGAATCGATCGGGATTAAGGCCTCCATGGGCGATACGCGAGTAACGCTCTTGGCCGGGCGTGTTCCGATGAGGAAGGTGAGCAATGTGCCAACAATCCACACGATGAGCAACTGGCTGATGTTGAGCATGCCGAAGGCTTCGCCGATCCCATCGGCAACGTCTATCAAAACGAGAACAAAGGCACCCAAAACGGCGCCAAGAATCACGCCGATGAAGGAGGAAACGGCTCCGACAAGCAGTGTCTCTCCGCGGATCATTCCGCGGACTTGGCGTGAGGTTGCGCCGAGGGTGCGAAGCAGTGCGAGTTCGCGGCGGCGCTGCTCGAAGATGATGCGGAATGTTGTAGCCACAACGATCGCCGCCACCGTCAGAGCAATGATGGGGAACACGAGCATGAATGCGGTGAGAGTCCCTTGCCCCATTTGCATCATCTCAAGGTCCTCCGCCATGGCATCGTCAGCGGACCGAACCTGAATCCCGGGGTCATCAATTGCAGCCGCGATGGAGGAGTCAAGGTCCCCGCTACCGGAAACATAGAGAGCGTCCGGCTCATACGTCTCATCAACCGCTCGCATCGTGTCAGGAGCGGCGATGACGCTAGCGGTGGTGGTCACCGTCTCGGATTCAAGGATTCCCGTCACTCGTAGGGTACGGGCTTGCGAATCACCAAAACCGTTGGTTGCCGTGACTTCGCCGCCAACGCCCACACCCAGAGCTTCCGCGTTGGCTTGGCTCATCGCGACCTCTGCAGATCCCTCAGGCAGCTTTCCGGAGATCAACTCTTGGTTCCGGGCTACGTTAACACTGGGAGAAATGCTTCCGTCCTGCGTCCGAATATCCCAGTACCCGTAGCACTGTTCGTTGACGGCCTCCACTCCATCAACACCGCTGATGGTATCCGTATACTCTTCGAGCCCATGCTCTCCGGCTTCTGCGGAATCGTAATCAATGTTCACCACGGTGTTGACGCCCGCATACTGATCGCGCACCGATTTGGTGACGGAGGCATCCATACCGGAGGCAAGCGCGAGAGCCGCCACCACGAACGCCATGGAAATGGCCACTGCCAGTGCCGTAGCACTGTAGCGGCGCGAATGCGCCCTGATGTTTGCACGCAGCAATTCACCCATTATTGAATCTCCCTCAGCTGATCGGCTGTGGGGTGGTCAAGGGAGGCGAAGATCTTTCCATCGCGCACCGCGAGTACCCGATCGGCAACCAGCGCCGAGTTCTCATCGTGGGTCACCATAATGACCGACTGGCCCAAGGCGTCCACTGCTTCCCGCAGCATGTCGAGCACCTCAGCCGAGGCCTGCGAATCTAGGTTTCCCGTGGGCTCGTCGGCCACGATCACTGCCGGGCGCATGAGCAGCGCGCGGGCAACAGCCACGCGTTGTTGCTGCCCACCCGAGAGTTCGTTGGGGCGATGAGTGAGCCTATCGGATAGGCCAAGGGCAGAAACCACCTGATCGAACCACTCGGAATCCACCTTCTCGCCCGCTAGCTTCAATGGCAGGAGCATGTTCGCTTTCGCATCCAATGTGGGCACGAGGTTAAAGCTCTGGAACACGAAGCCGATGCGCTCGCGGCGCAGGCGCGTCAGGTCGTCGTCGTCCAAACTCGTAATCTCCCGCCCCTCAATCTTGATCGAACCCTCTGAAGGCGTATCCAAGCCCGCGAGTACGTGAAGCATCGTGGACTTGCCGGAGCCGGACGGGCCCATGATGGCGGTGAAGCGGCCGGCTTCGAAGCCAACGCTCACATTGTCGAGTGCAACAACGCGCGTATCCGCGCTGCCGTAGATTTTGGAAACGCCATCGAGGGCGACAATCGGAGTGCTCATGGTGTCTATTCCACCGTGAATCGGCCCCGCGTGCGAGAGTGTTCACTATCGCCTCGGGGTAGAGCTGGCTCTACCTTTGGCTGGCTCGGCGCGTGGTGGGTGTGGCGGTGGCATAGAGTAGTGGAATGGCGAGAAGGAAAGCGGGCGCAAGGCGCAAGGTCCAATGGCTGATGGCCGTGCCTGTGCTGATCGGTGCCGCGGGCGCCGGCTTTCTCGGAGTTTCCATCGGCCTGTTGTTGTCCGGCAGGGTTGGCAGTACGTTCGCGAACCTGTTGGTTATCACGGTAGAGGTGCTCCTTGGCCCGTACATCGTGTGGAAAACGATGCAGTGGACGGCGCGCAAAGTGACCGAAACGATCGAGCCGCGCGAGCCGGGGGAGATCGCTGAGCTCACCGAATCGCGGCGGGAGATTGTGGCGGCGTTTGAAATAGAGCGGCGCAGGATCGAACGCGATCTGCACGACGGCGCGCAGCAATACCTCGTGACCGCATCGATGGCGGTGGGCGAGGCGGATCTGATTCTGGAATCCGGCGGACGCGTAGAGGATGCACGGAAGCTGCTGGGTAAGGCGCAGGACGATGGGGCGGCGGCGCTTCGGGCGCTTCGGCACACGGTAGCTGGGGTGCATCCTAAGGTACTGTCCGATCTGGGGCTGGAGGCCGCGGTGCGCGATCTGGCTGCGGACAGCCCGCTCAACGTCACGGTCCAAGTGCCTCACCCGCTCCCCGAGATTCCCGAGGGCGTGGTGGCCGCCGGCTATTTCATGGTGGCCGAGGCTCTGACCAACGCCGCTAAGTACGCACCGAGTGCCTCAGTCTCCATCCTTTTGGTGGCTGACGACGATTTACATATAACGGTGATCGACGACGGGCCCGGCGGCGCCGTGGTTCGCCCCGATCATGGGTTGGCTGGGATGAAGGAACGATTGGCCGCCTTCGGCGGTAGATTCAGTGTGATGAGTCCCGTTGGTGGGCCGACGACGGTGTCCTGTCAGATCCCCCTTCTGTTGCGGCAGGGAGAGTTTGGAGTGGTGATTGATGAAGCTGATCGTAGCTGACGATTCGGCGCTGTTTCGTGAAGGGCTGGTTGGGCTGCTGGAGCGGCAGTGTCACGAGGTGGTGGCATTTGCCGCCAGTGCGCCGCAGCTTGAGGCGGTGGCCGATGCACATGAGGTGGACGTGATTGTGACTGACGTTCGCATGCCCCCAGAGATGGCGAACGATGGTTTGCTGGCTGCCGTGGCGATCCGTGAGCGTCAGCCCGAAACGGGGATCATGGTGCTCTCCCAATACGTCGCGGCAGGCTACGCCTCCGATCTGTTCAAACCGGGAGCACCAACCGAGGGTGTGGGCGGGCTCGGTTACCTCTTGAAGGACCGCGTGGCCCGAGTGGCGGACTTTGTTCGGTCACTCCAAGTTGTTGCCGCCGGTGGCGTGGTGGTGGATCCCGAGGTTGCGGCCTCGCTGGTGCAGGGACGGCCGTCGCGGTTGGATTCCCTGACGGCGCGTGAAGTTGAGGTGCTTGAACTCATGGCTCAGGGGCTCTCTAATCAGCAGATTTGCGAGAAGCTCTACCTTTCCAGCGCTGCCGTGTCCAAGCATGTTGCCGCCGTCTTTTCAAAACTGGGCATGGCGCCGGGCGAGGAGAATCGGCGAGTTCGCGCCGTGCTTGCCTACCTCACCGAAAAGCAGGGGAAGTAGGCGGTTGGCGTGATGGATCTGCCCGTATCCGCGAGGATCGGGGATGTTCGCGCGGCGCTCGCGGGCGGTGCCGTGGTGATCCAATCGCCTCCCGGGACGGGCAAAACCACCATCATCCCGCAGGTTGTGGCCGAAGAATGCGAAGGACGGGTGATCGTGACCCAGCCCCGCCGAGTTGCCGCCCGCGCGGCTGCCCGGCGCATCGCCAACTTACGCGGCGAACGTGTGGGGGAGTCCGTGGGGTTCTCCGTCCGTGGAGAATCCAAGCTAGGCCCGGCCACCCGCATCGAAATGGTGACACCCGGGGTGCTGGTTCGCCGCCTTCAGCGCGATCCTGAGTTGAACGGCGTTGGTGCCGTGATACTCGACGAGGTTCACGAGAGGCACCTAGATACAGATCTTGCTATGGCCATGTGCGTAGATGTGCGTGAGGCCTTGCGTGACGACCTTCTGCTGGTGGCTATGTCCGCAACCGTTGAGGCTGCCCGGACTGCGGCTCTGATCGGCGGCACAATCGTGGATGTCCCCGGGAAGATCTATCCTCTTCACACTGTGTGGGCCCCTCCTCCTCGTGGAAAAGAAGCGCTCGGTAGCTTCGGAGGAGGTTCAGGAGGCGGCGTACGGAGCGGGCCATCTGGGGGTACTGGACGCCGGGCTGGCTCGGTGAGTTCACGTGCAGGCGCCGGAGCCATCGGTGTTCGGCACGAGTTCCTCGACTGGGTGGCAGATACGGTGGACCGCGCGCTCACCGAGATTCCCGATGGAGACGTCCTTGTATTCCTGCCGGGAGTGCGCGAAGTCCGTGAAGTCGCCGGGCTGATTCGCGGAGGCGGCGCCGAGGTATTAGAACTGCATGGCTCACTTTCCAGCGCAGAACAGGATCGCATCTTCCAGCAGGGACCGTTGCGGCGCGTCATCGTGTCCACTGCCATCGCCGAATCATCCCTAACGGTGCCGGGCGTGAGAATTGTTGTGGACGCTGGCCTCTCGCGAGAGCCTCGAATGGATTACGGGCACGGCATGGGTGGGCTAGTAACCGTCAGGGAATCCCAAGCGGCCGGCACACAGAGGGCGGGGCGCGCCGGCAGGCTGGGGCCGGGATACGTGTATCGCACAATGGATCAAACCACTTGGGCACGCCTCGTCCCGCAGAGCGAGCCCGAGATTCGCACTGCTGATCTCACGGACTTCATGCTGGAGGCGGCAGTGTGGGGATCACCTGACGCCGCGGGGTTGGCGCTTCTGGACGAGCCCTTGCCTGCGGGGAAGGATGCGGCTCAAGCTGTCCTGCAGGGAATTGGCGCCGTTGACGGCGATGGGCGGGCAACCCCGTTGGGCAAACGGCTGGCCGAGCTGCCTGT
The DNA here is from genome assembly GCF_052089425.1 of Ancrocorticia sp. Taxonomy (NCBI): domain Bacteria; kingdom Bacillati; phylum Actinomycetota; class Actinomycetes; order Actinomycetales; family Actinomycetaceae; genus Ancrocorticia; species Ancrocorticia sp. The sequence continues at coordinate 65,644 of NZ_JBQCZW010000010.1, forward strand.
GAGCCCCCGCGTTGGCCGAGCACTTCTGGAATCTGCACCCGAGATGGGCGCCGGGAAAGCTGCGAAGATATGTGCGATTCTCGAAGAGGATGTGCGGATCGCCGATGCAGACCTTGCGGGTGCGTGGCCGCGAGTGACCCGCGGGTCGGCCAGCTGGAAACTGCAATCTAAGAGGCTTGAGAAGCTTGCGCGTACGACGAGGCACAGCCAGGAAACCACCATCAGCCGCCCGAGCGAACGCGAGATTTCTGCGGTGATCCTGCGTGCCTTCCCGGATCGCGTGGCCAGAAAGCGCCGCGGGACCGGGCGATACCTATTGGCCAACGGCGTGGGCGCCGTTCTGCCGGATCATTCACCCCTTGAGGGCAGCGAGTGGCTGGCGATCGCACATCTGGATCGCGGCCAAGGGCGGGCCGACGCCATGATTCGCATGGCCGCACCGCTCGATGAGGATCAGGTGGAAACCTTGACGGCCCACAACTCCACGAGCCGCCACGAGGTGACCTTCACCGGTGGCAAGCTCCGAGGCTGCACCATCCGCGAGCTAGGAGCCATCGAGCTTTCCGCAGCGGATTCTCCCGTGGACGCCACTGCCGCCCGGACGTGGCTGGGAGACGAGATCGCCGCAGGCAAGTTTTCCCTTCAATGGACCGAACCCGCCACAAAGCTCCGCCAGCGCATAGGCTTTCTCCACCGTGCCATCGGCGCCCCGTGGCCAGACGTCAGTGACGAAGCACTGGGCAGCAGGCTAGAAGAATGGGCGGGCCTTGAGATCGAGCGATTCATTCGCGGAGGAAAACTCGGCGCCGTGAAGCGCGAACAACTGGAACGGATCTTCCCGTGGCCCGATGCTGCGAACATCGACTCTCTCGCGCCCGAACGGATTGCCACGCCCGGCGGGCAAACCTTTGCGGTGGACTACTCAGGCGAGCGCCCCACCATCCGGCTTCGGGTCCAGCAGGCGTTTGGCTGGACGAAAACTCCAGAGATCGCCGGTGTTCAGCTGACCCTCGAGCTCCTCTCTCCCGCATCACGCCCGGTGGCAATCACCGACGATCTTGCCGGATTCTGGAACGGCGCCTACGCCCAGGTCCGTGCCGAGATGCGGGGGCGCTACCCCCGCCATCCGTGGCCCGAAGAACCAGCGCACGAGGCACCCACGAATCGGGCGAAGAGGCGTGGGTGAGGGAGGATCCGTCGTCGTCGTTAAAAGACCTACTACTCTTCCTTTTCAAAACTTGAGGCAAGAACATCCGCGTTGGCGGCAACTTGCCGAATCACGCGAATGATCGCGGTGCGGGTCAGGCCCTGAAACGGGAGGCTTGATCGCAGGGCCAGTGCGCCATCCGCGAAAACTACCCCGCCCTCAAGAAACTTGGCGGACTCCTCCATGGCCTCGCGGACCTGCGAATCCCGCGGCGATTCAATGATTGGGGCGGTGATGTAGGCGATCTGGCCCAGATCGCCCACCGGGGCGTAGGCAACAGTCACGGTGCGCTTGCGCTTCTCGCTCTTCCACTCGACGGTGAACCGCAGGGCGCCAGAACCCGTCTCCTCCGCATCCATATCGCCGATCAGGACGTCCTGGAGGGCAGCCCAATCCTCAATGATGCGTTCGCGCTTCTTCTTGCCGAACATTAGATCTCCTTGATGAGCGCGTGGGCTTCGGTGACGATCAGGCGGATGGTGTGGTCCAAGCGTTCGGGCTCGAGGCCGGCCAGCGGTAGGCCCTGATGGACGTGGAGCGTGTTGTTCATGATGCGCAGGGCGCCAAGTGGTAGATCCTCTGAGGCCGCCGCCACGTGCAGCAGGTCCATTTTGTCCGCCGGTGCGATAGGGGACGCGATGTGAACCACGGCGTAGTCCGGGTCCGCTGTGGATGTGCCGTGCCATACCATCGCAGGGTTGGCCTCTAGGCGCAGCCGGGCGTGGATGGAGCTCGAATCGTCGGATTCGAAGGTCTCTATGATGTGGGCGAGGCATTCGTCCCAAGAGGCAAACATGGGTCCAGCCTAGTTTCTTGGCGCAGGGGCGGCCAAACGCAGCTTACGGGCGGGACGCGGCTGTTGCCTGCTCCCGCTCTAGTTCCTCTCTGAGTAGGTTCCGCGGTGTAGCCAGTGTGTGAACGCGGGCCAGAACCAAGTAGGAGCAGGTCAGGACGATCAAGTAGGGGATGCCGGCAATCCACACCGCGGGAAGAATCCAGAGCATCGCGATGAAGATCGCAGCGGATGCAATCATGACGATGGCTGGGATCACCGGGGCACCCCACAGGTGGTGTGCGGCGATCGGAAGGCCAGCGCGGGCGCGTTTCTGGCGGAACACAATGTGGGTGATCATGACGATGATCCACGTGACAAGGACGCCGGCAGTGGCCGCCCCGTAGAGCTGCATGAAGGCGTCATCCGGGCTGGTCAGGGAGAGGATTGAGGCGATCACCATGCCAAGAGTGGCGATGAGGACGGCGCCGCGCGGTGCGCCACTCTTCGAGGTGCGGGCTGCCCATCGTGGAGCCATACCGTCAAGCGCGAGCGAATGGATCATGCGCGACGAGGAATACAGGCAGCCATTCGCAGCGGAAAGAGCTGCCACGATCAGCACGGCATTCATAATGTGTGCGGCGGCTGGGATACCGGTGGCGTCCAAAACCGCCACGAACGGCGATTCGAGCACAGTCCCATGCGAGGCCGCCGAAACCGTCCATGGCTGGAGCGTCACGATGATGAGCATGGCAACGATATAGAAAAGGAGGAGGCGCCAGATCATGTTGTGGGCTGCTTTGGGGACGTCACGTTCCGGATGCTCTGATTCTGCCGCGCCCACTGACACGTTTTCGATGCCGCCAAAGGAGAACACGGCCATGCACGTGGCGGCGAGAACTCCGCCGATGCCATACGGGGCAAATCCGCCGTGGGCTGTGAGGTTAGAGAATCCGGTGGCCGAGTGATCCGGAAGATCCACGAAAATCAGGACGGCGCCCAAGATGATGAACACTGAGATTGCGGTGACCTTAACCATCGAGAACCAATATTCGCTCGATCCGTATAGCCGCACCGTGGCGAGGTTAAGGCCCACAATGAAGAGTGAACAGAGTATCGTGCCTAGGCCCAGTGGTAGGCCCGGAAACCAGAAACGCAGATAGGTGGCCGTGGCCGTCACTTCGGCGCCCACAGCAATCAGCATCATGAACGCAAAGTTCCAGCGCGTGATGTAACCGCCAAACTTTCCCAAATAGGAAGCCGCCACGGCGCCATGCCCGCCAGGAACAGGGTGCACCGTCACCATCTCGGCCAGAGCCCACACAACCGAAAGCGCCAGAAGCCCGGCGATCCCATACGAAACAACTGTTGCCGGCCCGCCCAGAGCGATCGTTGAGCCTGAGCCTAAGAATAGCCCCGTGCCCAGTGCTCCCGACAGTCCGATCATCGAGACTTGCCCCGATGTGAGCCTGCGCGAGAGTGTCGTGTGTTCTTCCCGCAGCGTGTGGTCCTCAGTTGGGTTATCCCCTTGCGCCATTATGTCCTCGTGACTGCCTTTCCTTGTCACCG
>NZ_JBQCZW010000011.1:0-5071 GCF_052089425.1 Ancrocorticia sp.
AAACCGGAGGATTCACAAACCAACTCCTACACCCCCAACTGTGAAGAGCCAGTAAGAGTAAGGGCGGAGCGCCAACCGGTGCCCCGCCCTTACCTCTATCTAGTACCTATTATCTAGTACGTGCCCAGCCAGTTACGTGCCCGGCTGGCAGCTTCAATCACTTACCCTGATTGGCAACCGCGGCGATCTTCGCCTCGGCCTCAGGATCGAGGTACGTGCCGCCCTTCTTGACGGGCTCCAGCGTGTTCTCATCCAGCTCGTACACCAACGGAATGCCGGTGGGGATGTTTACGGCGGCGATCTCATCATCGGAGATGCCATCCAGATGCTTGACGATCGCACGCAGGGAGTTGCCGTGTGCGGCCACCATGATGGTCTTGCCCGTCTTGATATCGGGAACAATCACATCGTTCCAGTACGGGAGCAGGCGCTCGAGAACATCCTTGAGGCACTCGGTCATCGGGATCGGCTCGCCCGCGTAGCGCGGATCCTGATCCTGGGAGTATTCGGTGCCAGCTTCGATGGCGGGCGGCGGCACATCGTAGGAGCGGCGCCATGCCATGAACTGCTCTTCGCCGTACTTGTCGCGAGTTTCCTTCTTGTTCAGGCCCTGCAGCGCGCCGTAGTGACGCTCGTTCAGGCGCCAATCGCGCTCAACCGGGATCCAGTGGCGATCGGCCGCGTCCAGCGAAAGATTCGCCGTCATGATCGCGCGGCGCAGCATCGAGGTGTACAGCTTCTCGGGCAGCACACCGGCTTCCTTGAGAAGCTCTCCTCCGTGAGTGGCTTCTGCGCGGCCCTTTTCTGAAAGCGGCACATCAACCCAACCCGTGAAGAGGTTCTTCGCGTTCCATTCGCTCTCGCCGTGGCGGAGCAGTACGAGGGTGTAAGTCATAGTCCATATTCTCCCACGACTGCCCGCGGCGTGCCACAGGACTTCGTCCTACGGTACGGAATTTTGACGACGACGACGGATCCCCACCTACGCCCGAAACCTCTGCCTTGTGGGTGGGCGGATAATTATTGCAGCAGGTCACGGTCCGATAGCTCGGCCCCGCGGTGCTTCTCGAATTCTGCGAGGAGATCCGGGACGCTCATCGTGGCCTTATCTTCACCTTCAACGTCAAGGATGATGCGGCCTTGATGCATCATGATGAGCCGGTTGCCCATCGCGAGTGCCTGCTCCATATTGTGCGTGACCATCAATGTGGTGAGGCCCTGAGCCTCCACCAGTTCGGAGGTGATCTTGGTGACGAGGGCCGCGCGCTGAGGATCCAACGCCGCTGTGTGTTCGTCCAGCAGGAGGATCTTGGGGTTGGTGAAGGTAGCCATGAGCAGGGAAAGGGACTGGCGTTGACCTCCAGAAAGAAGCCCTACCCAATCATCCAGCCGCTCCTCGAGCCCTTGTTCCAGCGTGGCCAAATCATCCCGAAAATCGCTGCGCAAAGATTTCTTGACGGCCCACCGGAGCCCGCGCCGCATCCCGCGCTTCTTGGCGATGGCCAAGTTCTCCTCGATGGTCATGTGCGGGGCAGTTCCAGCCGATGGGTTCTGGAACACACGGCCGATGTAGGCTGCGCGCTGGTAATCGCTGAGTCGTGTCACGTTGCGGCCATCAACTGTCACAGAGCCGGCATCCGAGCGAATGGAGCCGGATAAAACGTTGAGCAACGTGGATTTTCCGGCGCCGTTCGAACCGATCACGGTGACGAAATCGCCTTCGCGCAGTTTCAGATCCACATCTTCGAGTGCTCGGCGCTCGTTAACGGTACCGGGGAAAAAGACCTTGGTTATTCCGGCGACTTCTAGCATGAGCGCTCCTCTCCCTCGGGCGGGCGTTCTTCGCCCAGTTCCTTGGGACCAGTATCTCCGGGGCCAGTATCTCCGGGGCCAGTATCTCCGGGGCCAGTATCTCCGGGGCCAGTATCTCCGGGGGAAATAGCCTCGTCATTATCGCGTGCACGGGCCACAACTGCCACGTTCTCCACAGCCTGATCGTCCAGCGCCGCATTATCCGCCGTCATGGCGGCCAGTTCGGCGGCGCTCACGTTGTCCGAAATCTTCCCTGTTCGCCAATGCGGCGTGAACCTTGTTGGCACCTTCTTAATGATCTTCATTTGGGGAACCACAAGGGCGATGATCACGAGGATCGCGGAGATGAGCTTCATATCGTTGGGGTTAAGCCCGGCCATGAGCGCGAGCTGGATGAACACGCGGTACAGCACGCCGCCAATCACAACGGCGGTGGCCGCCCGGAAGATAGTCAAGCGCCCGAATATAGCCTGACCGATGATCACCGAGGCAAGGCCGGACACGATGATTCCGATGCCCATGGACACATCCGCGAAGCCTTGGTACTGCGCAACCAGACAGCCCGAGAGGGCAACGAGCCCGTTGGACAGAGCGAGCCCAAGGATCTTCTGGGTATCGGTGGACACTCCGAAGGAGCGGATCATTTCACTATTGTCCCCCGTGGCGCGCATGGCCAAACCAATATCGGTGTGAAGGAACCAGACGATGATGGCCAGCATCACCAGCGCGACGGGCAAAAGAATCAGCGAGCCAACCCACGATGCGCCTCCCAACATGCCCTCTGACCGGAGCCCGGAAAAGAGCGTCTCTTCACGCAGGAGCGAGACGTTGGCTGCCCCCATGATTCGTAAATTGATCGAATACAAGCCGATCTGCGTCAGAATTCCGGCGAGAAGCCCATCAATATGGGCCTTCGTGTTGAGAATGCCGGTAATCACGCCGGCCCCCAGCCCAGCCACGAAGGCTGCGGCAGTTGCAAGGAAGGGGTTCACGCCATTCACAATGGAAATGGCGGCAACTGCAGCTCCGGTGGTGAAGCTGCCATCAACCGTCAGGTCCGCAAAATCGAGGATGCGGAACGTCAGATACACTCCGAGCGCCATGATGGCGTAGACCAATCCCAGTTCGATAGCAGTTATCATGTTCGGTCCTAAGTGTTGGGCTGGGGCGGCGCTATGGCGGCGAACCTTGTGGGGTGCCACCACATTGATGTGAAAGCGGCGGTGGTATGCCGGCCTCTTTCAGTGCCCGGGGCCGGGTGGCCACCGGGCTACAACGCTACTCCGTGATGTTTTCTTCGTCCGCGCGATCAAGGACGTCCTGTGGGATGTCAACGCCCATACGCTCGGCTGCGCCGAGGTTCAGGTACAGCACGGGTTCGTTCTGGGTTTCAACGGCCATGGTGGCAGGATCCTCACCGTCAACAAGGATCTTCACAGCCATCTCACCGGTCTGGTAGCCCAGATCGAAGTAGTTGAGGCCGTAGGTGGCCAGACCGCCCTTGGCAACGGAGTCACCTTCGGCAGGGTATACAGGAATCCCCTTGGATTCTCCCACCTGCACCACGGAATCGAAGGCGGAGATCACGGTGTTATCTGTTGGAACGTAGATCGCATCAACACCGAGTGAGTTGGCGGCCTGCTGAACCTCGGCAGTGTTCGAAACAGTCGATTCAACTACCTCAATGTCACGCTCAGCCGCGGCATCCTTCAGCCACTGAACCTGCACGGCAGAGTTGGCTTCACCGGAGTTGTATACCACGCCAACTCTGGCAACATCTGGGTCAATTTCGACGATGAGGTCCAGCTGCTCTTCCACTGGATTCGCATCGGTGGTGCCGGTGACGTTGGCGCCCGGCGCCTCAAGCGATTCCACCAGCCCTGCATCAACCGGATCTGTCACGGCCGTGAACAGAATCGGCTTATCAGCGATGGACTGCGCGAGTCCCTGCGCCATCGGCGTGCCAACGCCCAGTGCCAGATCGGTATCACTGCTAGCCAACGTGCCTGCGATGGACGCAACCACCGTTTGGTCATTGTTCGCGTTTTGATCGTCATACGTGACGTCAAGTCCCTCATCCTCGAGGGCCTGCTTAAATCCTGCAATTGATTGGTCAAGCGAGTCATGGGTGACGATCTGCGTCACCGCAACGTTGTAGGACTCTGAGCTCGAATCCGTACCGCCATCCGAATCATCAGATCCGCACGCAGCCAGCGCGAGGGCTGCGCAGGCGAGCGTCGCCGCCAAAGAACGTGTCCTCTTCACGAGAAATCCCTTCATTCGTGGAGGCGTGCCTTGCCCCCTACCTCCAGAGCCAGTGGCTCCGTTCGTAACCCGATAGTACGAGGTATCCCAATGTGTGGGACCGCTAGTTCATGGATTGGATATTTCGACGACGACGATTACCTCACCGATACCTCCGCGACAGCAGGCTCCATGAACGAGCGAACCAACTGCTCACACACAGCTAGGCGCGTGGCGTCATCGGCCTCATCCACTACGTGAAGGTTGCACCCATACTCGCGATACAGGTCCTGTAGGGCGTTGGATGTGTGCTGACGTTCGTCGTCGTCGTACCTAAATCTGGACCCGTCATCAGCGAGCGGGTTACGGGGCTCAAGGAAAACCCACTCGTCAATCCGTTCAGCGTTCGCTCTGATGAGGGCATCAAGCGCGGGGTTCATCCAACCGAAATCCTTCAGGTGGTAAAACTGCGTATAAATCAGGTCTGTATCTAGGCACAACACCTTGTTTCCGCGGGCGCGTTCGAGCGAATGGAGCTGGCCGGCCATCGTGTTGAGGGCGTCCTGGCTCTCGCCGATATCCTCGTAGCTGTTCAGGCGCTCGTAGTATTCGCGGCCGTACTCGGGGACGCACGTGGTGCCGAGGGCTTTGGCCACGTGTTCGGCCGTGTAGGACTTGCCCGAACTCTCCCAACCGCAGAATGCCACGCGCTTCGTGTAATGGCGTTGCACGGGCTCGGGCAGGCTCTCCCAGCTGGCGAACATGCCCGCGCGGCGAATCTCCTCAGAGTTTTCGGGTGTGGGTGTGAGCGTGATATGGGGCGTGTCCGGCGTGATCTGGGCTAAGGAGCTGGCGTGAGCGGGAGTTTGGCAGAACACTGTATCGATGTGGTGGCAGCGGGACGCCAGCGTGCGGAAATCTCTGGCGAGCTGTGGGGAGGGTAAAACTTGCGGGGAAGATGGAACTCGTGGGGATTCTGCTTCGCCAGGGTTCAGAAGCGCCAGTGCGGCCGGGG
>NZ_JBQCZW010000011.1:5171-67709 GCF_052089425.1 Ancrocorticia sp.
AAGCGCCAGTGCGGCCGGGGCCGCTTCGGCGGCCAGTACGCGGATGTTCGGGCGGGCCGCAAAGAGTTCGGAGAGCCACCGTTCGCGAAGGCGTGGGCTCACGGGGGTAAATTTTGAGTTCTGGCACAGGGCAGCCTCAAACGCCTCGTTAGTGAGCACGCAGACGAACAGGACGTCCACCTGCGCCGCCGCCTCATCGATCATCGCGAGATGACCGTTGTGCAGCGGCATGAACGTATCGGCAAAGAGTCCAGTGCGCGCCGCGGCGTATGTGGAGATGTCCGGACCAAAATCCATTTGTGCGAACCCTTCCTTATGTTTTGGTAAAGCAGGCGATAGGGCTAACCCTGCTAAATGGTTGGCTCGACTCTAGTACTTTTTGTGTGGCGGCTCTACTTTCTCCGTGGAGGCTCTACTTCTTCTGTGGCCGCTCCCCTTTTCTGTGGCGGCTCTGCGTTCGGAATGTATCCTTACCTCAGCACACAGGAGATTTCACTAAGGAGTGCTTGATGAGCGCACAAACAGGCTCCCTGCCTGCCTTCGGAGAACCCGCGAAGCAGGCAGCCTCCACCAGCATTGAGCTGACGGGCATCGAAATAGTTGGCGAGGCCGAACGCACCGCCAAGCCGCGCAACCTCTTCCTACCGTGGTTCGCCTCCAACATCTCCGTTTTCGGGATGGCGTACGGTGCGTGGGTTCTCGGATTCGGCATCTCGTTCTGGCAGGCCACCGTGGTTGCCATTGTGGGCGCGATTCTCTCCTTCGCGATCTGCGGCGTGATCGCGCTGGGAGGCAAACGTGGCTCCGTGCCCACCATGGTCATGTCGCGTTCAGCATTCGGGGTTCAAGGCGCCAAAATCCCCGGGGTGGTCTCATGGCTGACCTCGATTGGGTGGGAAACTTCGCTGGCCATCACCGCCGTTCTTGCCACCGCCACCGTTTTCGAGCGGCTTGGTTGGGTGGGAAGTGACCACACCGCGATCTCTATCGTGGCGGCAATCGTGGTGGCGGTGCTCATCATCTTGGGGGCTGTGGCCGGCTACCACATCATCATGAAGATGCAGGCCGTGCTCACCTGGCTCACCGGCTTCACCACCATCATCTACGTGATTCTGGTTGTGCCCAGCATCGATTGGGATGTGTTGTTGGCGATTCCAAACGGGACCGTGCCGGCCATGATCGGCGGGATGACCATGGTGATGACGGGGATGGGGCTCGGGTGGGTCAACATCGCCGCCGATTGGTCACGCTATCAGGCGCGCGAGGCCAAGGGCGGAGCGATTGTCTTCTGGAATACCGTTGGTGGTTCGCTCGGGCCCGTTGTGCTCATTACATTCGGTCTCATGCTTGCCGGATCCTCCGCGGATCTGTCCTCAGCGATCGGGGACGATCCCGTTGGTGCGCTCGCATCCCTGCTGCCCACGTGGTTCCTCATCCCGTTCCTGTTGACCGCGATTCTCTCCCTGCTTTCCGGGGCCATCAATGGAATCTATTCCTCCGGCCTCACTCTCCTGACGCTAGGAATTCACATTCCGCGGCCCGTTGCCTCACTCATTGACGGCGTAATCCTCACGTTGGGGACGATCTACGTGGTGTTCTTCTCCCCCACCTTCATCGGACCATTCCAATCCTTCCTCGTGACCTTAGGTGTTCCGCTGGCCTCGTGGGCCGGCATCATGATGGCAGATATCGCCCTTCGCAAGAAGAGCTATGACGAATTCGCACTTTTCAACTCTTCTGGACGCTACGGTTCCTTCAACTGGATCTCGCTCGGCCTCATGGCCGTGAGCTGCGCGATCGGGTGGGGGTTGGTTGTCAACGGCTACTCCGACGCCGCGTGGAACGATTGGCAGGGCTATTTGCTTGGGCTGATCGGCGGCAGAGACGGCGTGTGGGCCGCCGGAAACATCGGCGTGATCGTTGCGATGGCGCTGAGCTTCGTCGGCTACTACGGCTTCTGCGCCGGGCGGGTGCGGGGGCAGGAAGCCGGGCAGGCTGCGGCCCCGGATCGGGAAGCTGGCGCTGATCAGGGCATCGGGGCCTAGAACGGCGGGGCCGAACTTAACATTCGACCCCACCGGTTCTTCTGGTTTCTCAATCGCACTACACCACCAAGTTGAGGAGTAGGACGGAGACCAAGCCTACAACGGACAGCGTGGTTTCCATGAGCGACCATGTTTTGAAGGTCTGTCCTACGGTCATGCCGAAGTATTCCTTGACCATCCAGAAACCGGCGTCATTAACATGGCTCAAGAACACCGATCCAGAGCCGATCGCCAGCACCATCAACGCTGTTTCTGGCGCTGAAAGTCCAGCTGCGATTGGCGCCATAATACCGGAAGCGGTAATGGTAGCCACCGTTGCAGAACCCGTTGCCAAACGAATGAGCACGGCCACGAGCCAGCCGGCGAATAGTGGGGGAAGTGCAGCGTCGGACATGATTTGGGCAATTTGATCCGCAATCCCAGAATCCACAAGCGTCTGCTTGAAACCGCCACCTGCACCAACAATAAGAAGCACTCCGGCGATCGGGCCAAAGGACGAACCGACAAGGGAATTGACTTCGTCGCGAGTTTTCGACAGCAGGAAGCCGAACAGGAACATGGCAACAACCGTCGTGATGGTCAAAGCGATGAGTGGCGTTCCGATGAAGACCAGTACTGTTCCGAAACCGGAGCCTTCTTGCCCCATCATTTCCACAACGGTACGGGCAAGCATGAGGAGAACTGGGAGCAGAACAACAAAGATCGATGTACCGAAGCTGGGCCGCTTTCCCTCTCCCTCACTGTTTTCTTGTACTGCATAGCGATCTGGCGCAGGGATCGGCACCCATCGGGCCATGACCTTGCCAAGTAGTGGACCAGAGATGATCACACAGGGTACGGCAACGATAAGTCCAAACCCGAGAGTCATCCCAAGATTCGCATTGAGCGAATCGATGGCAATAAGTGGCCCGGGGTGGGGCGGAACCAGACCGTGAAGTGCAGAAAGTCCAGCCAGTGCCGGGATACCCAGTAGGACGGCTGGAAGTTTCGCCCTCCGTGCCGCGAACATGACGACCGGGATGAGAATGACGATTCCCACTTCGAAAAAGAGGGGAATTCCTACAATAAACGCGATGAGCGCCATCGCCCACGGAAGCCTCTTGGCCGGAGTTTTGGCCATGATCGTATCCACGATCTGGTCCGCGCCGCCGGAGGCGATCAGCAAGGTTCCGATGATCGAACCGAGCGTGATGAGCAGGCCAACCCCAGCAAGGGTCTCGCCAAGTCCCGCAGTGAAGCTCGTGAAGACGTGAGTGTATGGAACTCCAGCGGCCACGGCCATAACGGCAGCGCCGGCCATGAGAGACAAGAACGGATGGATTTTGAGCCACACGATGAGCACCACAATGGTGGCAATGCCAGCAAGCGCAGCCAGAATGAGTTGAGTTGTCATGATTATCGGCTTTCTAGGAACTGGCTAGATTCGATAGTCCGAGCTGCTCCAGTGCAGTTTCGGCGATCGTTTTGACGTTTGGAGTGATGTCGACGACGACGCCATCTTCATCAGCCTCCAAAGCCTCAAGAGTTGAGAGTTGTGACGGCAAGAGCGACGGCGGCATGAAATGCCCCTGCCTACCTTGGAGCCGCTCACTCAGCAGCTCTTCGGTACCGTGCAGGTGCACAAAGACCGTCCGCCCTGGGGCCTGTCGTAATCGGTCACGGTACACCTTGCGCAACGCGGAACACGTCACGATCGTGTTATGCCCCAAATTGTCCTGTTCGGCGGTCCATTGAGTAATGATGTCTAGCCAAGGCCAACGATCCTCATCGGTCAACGGTTGTCCCGCGTGCATTTTGTCCACATTTGCCTGAGGATGGAATTCGTCCCCCTCGGCCATCTGCCAGTCGAGCCGGTGTGAGATTTCCTTTCCAACCTCTGACTTTCCACAGCCTGCCACACCCATGACAACGAGATGTGTTTGTACCATATTGTCCTCCTTGACAAGATCAAGTGTGACCTTGAGACGATCTTAAACATGATTAACACTCTTTTACAATGTATTAGTGCTCCTAATCATCTGAATTGAGTGATTTGTTGTCGGTTTTGGTACCCTTTTAGGACAAAAGTCCAGCGGCGTCAGTGAAAGAAGCAAAGAAGGAGAACGAGTTGCAATCAGACTCAGGCAAGGAGTTGCTCCATCTACACATTTCGCAGTCGTTGGGCGTGGCTATTATCGAAGGGGCGTGGCCTCAAGGTAGCTCACGTACGTTGGAAGCCATACAAGATGGCTTTGACGTTTCACGAACTGTGGCTCGCGAGGCTTCGCGGCTCTTGGAATCCCTCGGTCTGGTGCAAGCACGCCGCCGGGTGGGCCTCACCGCCCAACCGATGAGCTCGTGGAACGTTCTGGATCCACAACTCATTAATTGGCGTCTACACTCAACAGATCGCGAGAATCAGATTTACTCGCTGACCCAACTTCGCCTAGCGGTTGAACCCGCGGCTGCCGAAGGCGCCGCGAGGCTCGCCTCCGTCCACACTCGGGCCCAGCTCCTCCCAATAGCCTCCGAAATGAGGCGTACCGGTGAGGCTGGACAGCTAGACGAATTCATGGAGCTGGACATTGCGTTCCATAGTCTGTTGCTCCGCGGATCAGGAAACGAGCTCTTCGCGGCCATGGCGGACCTTGTAGCCGTGGTCCTTCAATGGCGCACTGAATTTGACCTCATGCCTGCTCAGCCCAAACCCGAGGCACTCGATCTCCATGAGGAGGTTGCTGACGCGGTATTCCGAGGAGAGGCTCAGCGCGCTCGTGATTCTATGGAAAAGATACTTGAAGAGGTGCGTGAAACCTTTGATGATGCGGCACAAACCCGCGCAGGTCTCACGCGCTGGGCCCGATCAGAGCGTTAGTCCCGGTGTTCGCGCACACGAGCACCGTGATCAAGCAGTCCAGCCTCTGCTGCTACACCACAGCTCTATCCGGTTCGGCGGACGTCCGTAAGCCTTGATCAGATCTTGGCGAACTCTTCTGCGGTTGCATAGGAACTCTGCGTACCCAGCTTGGTCACCGAATCGGCGGCGTATGTGCTGGCCATCGCGAGCGCCTGCTCGACATTTCCGGAGTCCACAAGGTAGTGGCTGAAGCAGCCAATGAACGCATCTCCCGCACCAGTTGAGTCCTTGGCATCTACCTTGACTGCCGGTATCTCGCGTACGAATTCGGCGTTTACCCACACTGCTCCGCGAGACCCAATGGTGACAATGACGTCCTTAACACCCTTATCCACCAACACCTGAGCGGCTTCTTTGATCTGCTCGATCGTCTCTACCGGCTTTCCCGTCAGGATGGCCAGTTCGGTTTCGTTCGGCATGAAGTACGTGCAGCTCGTGACTTTCTCAATGTCTAGATCTGGGTGCGCAGGAGCCGGGTTCAAAAGCACGGGAATGTCATGCGCGTTGCCGAACTCGATTGCAGCATAAACAGTCTCCAGCGGCACCTCCAACTGGAGAACGATGAGCTTGCAAGCGGCGATCTCATCGGCAGCCGCATCAATATCGGCCGGTGAAAGCTTCTCGTTCGCACCTAGAACGATAATGATCGAGTTGTTGGATTCCTTATCAACGAAAATGGGTGCCACACCGGACGTGGATTCTGTTTCTAGAACGAACCGAGTATCAATACCGTTCTGAGCGAAGTTGTCGATCGTGTTCTTCGCGAAGATATCGTTTCCTACTCTAGTAAGCATGAAAACCTCAGAGCCAAGGCGCGAAGCCGCCACAGCCTGATTGGCACCCTTGCCGCCGCACCCCATCTGAAAGTCCGGGGCGGCTAGAGTTTCTCCCTGCTCTGGCATGCGCTCCACATAGGAGATCAGATCCACCATGTTCGAGCCGATAACTGCAATGTCCATCTGGATTCCTTTCGGTTCAGCGAGAGCCTGCACCTTGGAGGCATTCCCACACAATAACGGGTGTACGCAACCACACCGCGTGCCGCGTTTGGGACCGCGTGCCGCAGCTAGAGGCGTGGACCACCATCTTATCGGGTGATCCACGCCCCACTAATTGTTTTCGGGAGGCGCTTAAAGAAACCTGTATAGAAGCTCCTTATGGAGAGGAACTCCCGCTGGTATTACTCGCTGGAGTTACGCTGACCCACGTCGTATTCAACCCCGAGATGAAGCACCCGAGGATTACGTGCCTGATTACTCGCGCGCTCCGATGTGCCGTGACGTTTTCGCCGCAATTGGTTCGAGCGCCCGATAGATCTCTAGATAGCGATGGAAGTAGAAATCGTATTCTTCATAGGCACCCGGCCGAGGCTCGATTGTCCGCCCGATTGACATCATGTTTCCTGCCGCATCTTGGATGCTCTCATATATTCCAGCTCCCACGGCAGCTAGGATCGCGCAGCCAACCAGCGGCCCCTCCGTGTTCTCAGGTAGGGACATTGGCACGCCTGTCACGTCCGCATGCATCTGCATCCAAAACTCTGACTTCGTTGGCCCGCCGGACACCATCACCGTCGTGGGGTCGAGGCCCTTTTCACGCATCGTGTCAAAGATAGTTCGGGTACCAAAGCACACGCTTTCGAGCACGGCGCGATACAGGTGGTTTTCAGTATGAGCGAGCGTGAGCCCGGTGAAGGCACCACGCGAATATGCGTTGGAAAAGGGGGAACGATTCCCTTGGAAGTGATCAAGTGCGATCACACCATCCGATCCAATCGGAATCTCCTTAGCTCGCTCATCCAGAATTTGATAGATGTCGGCTCCGGTTTCCGCAGCATCCGTATGCGCCTGCAATGTGAAGCCTTTGGCGAACCAGTTGTTCACAGAACCAGAGGAAATCTGGCCAGCCTCCACGGTGTATTGTCCCGGAACAATCGCATCGAAGTAGGCTCCCCATAGGCCCTTAGAGTAGATAGCTTGGTCAGTCTGTCCCAGCATCACGTGTGAAGACCCAGTAATAAGCGCTAATGATCCGGGCACAACAACGCCAAGACCAATGGCGCCTACGTGTGCGTCAATTCCGCCCATCGCTACGGGAATACCAGCTGGAAGTCCCAGCTCGTTTGCTGCGGCACTGCTGAGTTCACCCACTCGTTCGCCCATGTTGAGCACACGCGAAGGAATTCTCCCAAGAGCATCAGGAATGCCAGCATGTGTATAGAGATTGGTTGGCCACCCTGACCAGTTCGAATCGTAAAAGTACTTACACGTTGCCGTGCAAATGGACATCGTCCATTCACCCGTCAACCTAAAGTTCATCCAATCCACGCAGTCAGCAAAGACTTCGGCTTTGGAGTATGTTTCAGGTTCGTGGCGGCTCAACCACATCAGTTTAGGTATACCCCATTCGGCAGAAACCGTTTCCTGCCCTGCATACTTCAGTGCCGGATCACCTGTGTTCGTTAAATCCTCGGCCTCCTGTGCGGCGCGGACGTCCATCCATAGGAGGGCGGGACGCAGTGGTGCGCCATCCCTGTTGCAAGCGACCAACGTCGAGGCCGTCCCATCCACGCACATACCGGCGATTCTCGAGGCATCGATACCGTCGAGAGCTTTGGGGAGCGCGGCCTTGAGGCCCTCCCACCAATCGTCTGGGTTCTGTTCAGCCCACGCCGGGCGTGGCCGTGCCGTATCGACTGGTACGGACGCTGTTGCTTCCAGCTGACCGTGGGGATCGAGGAGTGCAACGCGTACCCCGCCCGTGCCCACATCAACTGCTAAAAGTAGTTGTTCTACCATGGTTTATCCTCACTTCGTTGTGGAGTTCTCTCAACGGGTATTTTCATGGTTCTCCGGCGGAGTCCGTTTACACCACCGTCCTTTCTCTCGAATCGCCGCTCTCACCGGTATTCGGGCAGATTTCCTGCTCCCACCAGTATTCGGGCGAGTCTCTATTTCGGATCTGTCTCCCTCAAGACTTCGCGCGCTGTGGATTGGCTGGTGATGAGGATGCTCGGGTAGCCGCCCAGAAGCGCCGCGCGCGTGATCGCACTCTTTTGCAAACCAACGGCCACCGCAATTGAGGTATCAACCTTCTTCAGGTCATCAATGGATAGCCCGATCGTGCGCGCCTCCCAATCGGGATCCACGATCTGCCCCACTCCATTAATGAAGTGGCCGAGAATATCGCCAACCCCACCTTTGGCGCGAAGCTGAGTGGCATCGCCGCGAGTCAAACATCCGGCCTCCACCAGCACGGAATCGGTTCGCAGCGCACCGAGGGAGTAGAGAGCCACGCTGGCCTTCTTGCCGTGTTCGAGTACGTTGGCCACAGCGGGATCTTGGCTCAACGCCGTGGCCAACTCCGGCGATCCCACGATGGCTGGGCACGGAAGTACCAACGCTTGGCCACGTGCGCGCTTGGCAACACTCACCACAGTCTGCGCCGCGGACGGCACCTTGCCTAGCGTGGCGATTCCTCCGTTGAGCTGGACAACGGTGGGATGATCCGCCCATCCCTCGCCCAGACAGGAGGCTACCCGAGCCATGGTATTACCCCAAGAGATTCCCACTACTTCGGGGTTCGGGCGAATCTGCACCATGACTTGAGCGGCGTGGGCGCACACTTCCCCAATAGTTTGAGACAAGGTTGCGCGATCGCGCACCACTACGGCCTCCTCCAGCGAGTAACGCTGAAGGAGTTCTGCTTCCAGATCGCCATCACGCGAGTAGGGATCGTGCACGCGAACCTGCACGAAGCCTTCGTTACGTCCAACTTCCAGCAGGCGGCTCACCTTCCATCGGGAGAACCCGAGTTCTTCCGCTATCTGCTGGTGGTTCCGCCCCTGAACGTAAAAGAGCTCGCAGACCTTGAGGACTGCGTCCCTGCGCTGGGTATCGTCCGGTTTCATGCCACTTCCTCTTGCATGCGCCCGGCCCACCGCTTCTGGGCGCAGCGTGCCACCGCACCGTCACTCGGCGAGGTACGGAACGACGGCATCGGGAGCCCCGCTAGGCCGCGCATCCCGCCATCCCTAGGACACCTGAGTTTTCTCTGGCATGAAGATGACTTTGGAGGAGTGAATGGTCCGCTCCTTCATGTTCTTGATTGTCTCGGCCACCGCATCCAAGCCCAGCTCATGAGTAATCATGAACTCCCACTTCAAATCACCGGACGCCAACTTATCCACCGTCGTCGTCCACTCCGTACCAGGGAACGGCGCAGAAAACGAATTCCACGACCCAAGAATCGCCGTCTCCAACCGCATCATCCGCGCCCAACTCGCATCCGAAATCGTAATATCCGCATTCGGAATACCAATCAACACAAGCTGACCATGACGAGCAGTCATCGCCACCGCCTCATCCGGAACAGCGCGAGCACCCGAGGTATCAACAACCACATCGAAGCCGTCACCCACCACAGCCGCCAACTCTTCGGCGCCCACCGGCGCCGCTGTAGCACCCGCCTCCAACGCCAAAGCCACCTTCTGCGCCGAGACATCAATGGACACAACCTCACTAGCCCCCATGAGCTTGGCCCACTGGATCGCAAACAACCCAATCGGCCCGCCACCACCAGTCACCGCCACACGAGAACCCACCGTCAGCTTCGTCTTGAGGATCGCATGAAGAGCGATCGCGGCCGGATCCACCATCGCAGCAGCCCGCAAATCAAGACCCTCAGGCACCTTCAACAACAAATCCGCAGGACCAGCAACATAATCCGCATACGCACCATCACGCCGCGAACCGTAATAATCATAATCCTCACACAACGAGTAATGCCCCTGCTCACACGGACCACACCTAAAGCACGGCAACATCGGCGGCACCGTCACATGATCACCGGGCTCCACGCTCTCGACGCCCTCACCAACAGCCTCAACCACACCAGAAAACTCGTGCCCGCAGATCAGCGGCAAGGAGTGGGGGCCCTTCTTGTACATCCGATCAAGGTCCGAACCACACACACCACACGCAGCCACCTTGATCAACGCCTCACCCGGCCCCGCCTTAGGCTTTTCCACCTGCTCCAACCGAATATCTCCAACCCCGTACATCATGACGGCGTTCATCTGTGCCATTGGTTTACCTCCCTGTATCCCGTTTTTCTCGACTGTTCCACACTAGATCGGTGAGCCGGTTGGCATGTGTTTCCAGAGAGAATTGCACATATGTGGCAATGGAGCGCATCGTCATCCATGAATTGAGGGCACAAGACCTACACCGCAACAAATCCGGGGCGCCGAGTGTGGAGTGGCGAGCGAGGGAGCGAACACACACGAGCAGCGGGCGTGACCGGCGGCAACGGGTCTGGCCGGCGGCGCCAGCAGCAGACGCGCCATGTGAGCCGCCTTCCACTTGACGGAACCTCGCCCCGCACCTGCCCACACTGTGGCAACTTCGGATTATGAAGCTTGTGTTGGCAGACGATGTGGCCCTCCTACGTGACGGCCTCGCGGCGCTCCTCCAGGGCGCGGGCCATACGATTGTGGGCACGGCGGCCGATGCAGATGAGCTGCGCTCCCTTGTCCGCTCTCTCATGGCCACACCCGATCAGCCGGACGCGCTGATCACCGATATCCGCATGCCGCCGGATAACACGAATGACGGGCTGGTTGCTGCGGTAGAGCTCCGCTCCGAGTTCCCCGGCCTGCCCGTGGTGGTGCTTTCTGCCTACGTTGCCGGCCCGTACGTTGACCAGCTCATGGCGGATTCGGATGGCGGAACGGGCTACCTGCTCAAGGAGCGCGTGGGCCGGATCGAAGATTTTCTCCACACCCTCGAGGTTGTTGTTGCCGGCGGGGTGGTTGTGGATCCCGAAGTTGTCAGCCATCTCATGGGTGGCTCCAGCCGCGCACTCAGCCGCCTCACTGACCGCGAGCGCGCCGTCCTTTCCCTTATGGCCGAGGGACTTTCCAACTCGCAGATCGGCGAGAAACTGGTGCTCTCGCGAACTGCGGTGTCCAAGCACGTGGCCAACATTTTCATGAAGCTGGACCTACCGCCCGGCGAGGATAACCGGCGCGTGAGAGCCGTCCTCACCTGGCTTCGCGCGGAAAAGCCGTAGCGAGGTTTAGCTCCAGTCCGGCTCGGTTGGTGCACATATGTGCACTTGTGTTCCCTCTCCGGCCGTGGATTCCACGCGGAGCCCACCGCCCACCACTTCGAGGCGTTCGGAGATTCCGGCCAGCCCGTGCCCGGTTTCGGCTGGCGTTGCCCCACCGGTTCCTTGATCGCCGACGACGGCGGATACCTCCGCATCCCCTAACTCCAGTTCGAGGGTGGCTTGGTTGGTTCCCGAATGCTTAGCCACGTTGGTCAGTGTTTCTGACAGAGCGAAATACACCGCTGTAGCAACCGGAAGCGCTGGTTCACTCCCACCTGTAACGCGCACATGAACGTCAAGGCCCGAACGTGCGCAAAGATCCTCAACAGCCGCCTTGAGGCCCAGATCGGTGAGGACTGCCGGATGAATCCCGTGCACCACCTCCCGAAGCTGACGCAGCGAGGATTCGGCTTGGCTCTGTGCCTCTTCGATGAGTGGCAGGAGCCGGGCACGGGCCTCCGGATCGTCAGACCCGGCCGCTACTCGTGCCGCACCCAGCTTCATGGTGAGAGCCACGAGCTCTTGTTGCGTGCCGTCGTGCAAATCGCGTTCAATGCGTGTGCGTTCTGCTTCAAAGGCATCCACCAAGGTGATCCTGCCCTTGCGCAGCCCTGTGACTTGGCCACGAAGTTCGGCGGCGTTGGCCTCATCGGGCGTGGTGGCCAGCGATTCAATGATCCGGACCCGGATCTTTCCCAGTAGCCAGAGAAGCCAGAACAGAAGAACAACAACGGCTATGCCGATGAGGATCAGCCACCATGTCTTACTGACAGGCCCGTCCACGATCCAATCCCCGATCTGGATGACAGGACGATCTGGGCCGGAAATGAATGGCGCCACCATGAAAGTGGCCGCCAGAACCAACCCCACGAAGGCAAGGAAGAACGAGGCCGTGGACACCAACAAGGTGGACAGCGTGACAGGCAGATCCCGTTTCCAGAAGTCCGCCGTTGCTACCCGCCCACTGAGCCACTTGCCCATTTTCGAGCCGTGCCGTTCCGATGGCGTTTCGGCCCCGACGATCCGGCCAATCCATCGCTCTACTTCGGCAAGTGCAGGCACCGTGATGTGGACGAGGAAAACAGTGAGCACTACGGCGATGATCTCAAATATCCAGACCACAGCATGCGCAAGCTCGTTGATGATGAGAGCTGCGGGATGGGGGGTGCGCTTTTCGCCATCGTGATCCATAAATCCGACCATACGGTCTCAGGCGGCCATTCCCAAGAAACACGGGTACCCGGTGGTGGTGGATCTACGTCCACCCCAGTTCGGTACAACGGGCCAGTGCTCTGGGATGCATTCGCGGGCAGGGTGGAGACATGTTCAAGAAAAACTCGCATGACGGCAGCCACGGGCAAGCCGCGGACAACACGAAGAAGGCGCACGTCGAATCGAAGAGACGGCATCGCTCCTCGGGACGCCGATACTCTGCAGGCGGCACGAGTACAGCGGGCCACGGTGGGGCCGCGCGTCAGGGCGACATCACATCCGAAGGTGGCGTGGCGGTGGCGGAACTTACGCGCACCTTCAAGATCCCCGGGCGAAGGGAAAAGGTAGAGGCACTGGCGGGAGTGAACCTCGAGCTGAGGCCCGGTTCCTTCACATCAATCGTGGGAGCCTCCGGCTCCGGCAAGTCCACGCTGATGCTCTGCGTGGCGGGGCTGGACCAGCCCACATCGGGCACCGTCAACATGCTCGGCGTGGAAACAAGCGGACTGGGGCGGCGCGAACGCGCCACATTCCGAGCAGAGAACGTGGGCTTCATTTTTCAGGACGGGAACCTCGTCAGCTCGCTGAGCGCACGCGACAACATTGCCCTTCCCGGTCAGCTGCGGCACAAGCCGCTTGCCCGCAGTGCCGTCAACGAAGCGCTCGAACGCGTGGGGCTGAGCGGTCAGGCACGGCGTATGCCTTCCGCCCTGTCCGGAGGCGAGCGCCAGCGCGTGGCCGTTGCTCGCGTTCTGGCCTCCAAGCCCGCCGTGATTTTCGCCGATGAGCCAACCGCGGCACTCGATGTGGGGGCCGGGGAACAGGTGTTGGGATGGCTACGCGAGGCCGCCAATGGCGGCAGTTCAGTTCTCATGGTGACTCACGATGCTCAGGCCGCCGCACGGGCGGACCGCGTGCTTGTCATGAACGCGGGGCGCATCGCCCGCGAGTTGCCCGGCGGGGACCCACAGAAGATCTCCGATGCCGTGTTGAGCGGACGCGTCAAGAAGGTTGATTCAAGCTCGGATGGACGGGAGAACTCCCGCCCAGTATTCACTCGCGTTCAGGACGGTGAGGCCCGATGATTCACTTTTTGTTTGCTGATCTGCGCGCCAATGCGCGCGTGTGGCTGTGGACATTCGTGGTTGCGCTCGTGTGCGGAACGGCGGTGTCCTCCCAATTCGCGCTGATGCGCGGCGGCGTGAGTGCAGCGGAAGCCACCGGCGATCCGGACATGAAGGAGACCGCCATTACCGTTGCCGTCTTCGTCATCGTCTTCGTTGCCATCAGCGCCCTAGCAGTCCTGACGTCCACAATCCGGTTGGCCATGGAGCTACGCCGCCGCGACATCGGGCTCTGGCGGGCGTTAGGAATGGCGCCACGGCGCGTTGGAACGATTCTGTTGGGCGAGCTAGCAATCGTTGGTGGGGCCGGAGGGATCGTGGGATGCGTTCTCGCCATCCCGGCGGCCAAAGTGCTCCAACCCATGCTGGTCAGCGAAAATGTGGCGATGCCCGGCATGCAGCCCGAACTGAGCGTGAATGACGGGGCATGGTGCGCGGTGATCGTGGCCGCTACCTGTTTTGTGAGCGGTTGGGCCGCTATACGTTCGAGCCTCAGGGCTCCCGAGGCCGGATTGCTGCGCGGAGAGGAGGTCCGGCCCTTGCGCCGCGCCATCGTTGGAATGCTCTTCCGCGCGCTGTTAGTGATCGGTGCCGCAGCCGGGCTGATTGCCACTCTGGCGGTCGATTCTTCGCAGGTGGATGACATCTTCTCTGTGGTGACAGGTTCTGGTTTTGCTGTCCTAGCGCTGGTCATTCTGTTGACGCCGTGGGTATCCCCACTGATTGAACGCCTGCTGGGCGCCCTGCCGATACGTTCGGTGAGCTGGCATGTAGCAACCCGCACGTGCGCTGCTGAATCCGGACGATCCAGCGCCACCGTTCTGCCCTTCACAATTGCGATCGGGCTGACGGGGCTGTTCTTTGGCTGGAAGGCGTTGGGAGCCTCCGGAGTAACGCCCGCAGGAATGTTCTCGCTGTTCGGACCAGCACTGATCGTGGCGTGGGTTGGCGGCGTGGCCGTCATTGCCATGAGCGCTGGTAGGAGGCGCCGTGACGGTGCCCTACTCATTGCGGCAGGTGCACGCGAGGAACATCTCTTCACTATCGACCTATCCGAAGGCATCGTCCACACCCTAGCGGCCACTCTGGCCGGGTTGACCATCACTCTAGGCTCGTTGCTTGCTGGTACATACATCTTCGGAGCGGAGGCTGGCCCCGTGTTGGCGGATGGGCCTTGGCTTCAGGTTGGTGTTATCGCTGCCGCTACGCTTGCCACCGCCTGCATCGCCGTGGCGGCCACGCGTGCATTTGCTCCAGCATCGGCAACCCTGAGCGCGCTGCGGACTGCTGAGTGATAGGGTCCGCAGCCTCACCTCCACCTATGACTCGTGCGAGTTGCCACTGCGGCCAGCTACTCACACGCGTATATGGCGGTGCCGATAGGCTGCCTAGGCAGTGCCGTTGGATGAGGAGATTGGCGCGGGGGTTCGCCGTCGTCGTCAAAAAATTCGGCAGCTTTCCCAACCAACAGCGTCCTACGGACTCGCAGTCACCACTAAAGTGTGGGGACGTTAGCTAATAACTCTTGGGTGTAGGAATCTTGCGGATCATCCAGCACGGTATCAACCGGGCCGTTTTCGACGATCTGGCCGTGGCTGAGGATCGCGACACGCGATGCGATGTGCCGCGCCAACGCGATATTGTGCGTGCCGAAGAGCATCGAGAGCCCCCGCTCCTCCTGAAGCGTGTGCAGAAGGGAGATGATGCTGGCCTGGACGGAAACGTCGAGGGCTGATGTGATCTCGTCACACACCAGAACCGAGGGCATATTGACGAGGGCTCGGGCGATCGCAGCGCGCTGGCGCTCACCTCCCGAAAGATCGCCTGGCCGGCGGCTGTAAAACTCGCGACCTAAGCGGACGGAGTCGAGGGCATCACGGACGCGCTCGCGGCGCTGCTTCGCGTTCAGTTCGCCAGACATTTCCAGTGGCACCGATAGCGACTGTCCGAGGGTACGGCGCGGGTTCAACGAGGAGAACGGCGACTGGAAGATGTACTGAATCTGCTGACGCTGTTCGTTCGTCCGCTTACGGGTGGAGGGGGCGAGCTGCTCGCCGTGGTATTCAACCGAGCCGGTGTAGCTGTCCAAAATCCCGGCGATCGAGCGCGCGAGTGTTGTTTTGCCCGAACCCGATTCGCCCAGAAGAAGCGTGCACTCACCCGTGCGAACCTCGATGTTCACACCGTGGAGCACCGCATTCGAACCATAGGAGACACTGAGATCGCGCACGGACAGAGCGGGACCCGGCAACTCCGGTTCGCTGTGGGTTGGCTGGGGTTCTCGGGATTGTTCGCTACTCTGTGGTTGCTGGGGGCTCTGTGGTTGCTCGGGGCTCTGTGGTTGCTCGGGGCTCTGTGGCTGTTTTGCTTTCTGGGCTTTCTGGGGTTCGTGGGCCCGTACCGTTTCTGGAGCGGCCTCACCCGACGTGCCGATCTGGTTCTTGCCGGCCAAGTCCGGAACAGCGGCAAGAAGCTTGCGTGTATAGGGATGTTCTGGGCGGTGCAGCACTGTGGCCGCGTCACCAACCTCCACGAGTTCGCCTTGGAGCATCACAGCAACCCGATCGGCGATCTCCGAAACCACGGCGAGATCATGGGTGATGTACAGGCCGGCCACCTTGTTCCTCACCGTCATGTCGCGAATGGTTTCGAGTACTTGATCCTGTGTGGTCACGTCCAGCCCCGTCGTCGGCTCATCAAGCACGATGACATCCGGATACATGGCGAAGGCCATCGCGATGCCGATGCGTTGCTGCTGGCCGCCGGAGAGTTGATGGGGCCAGCGGCGTTGGTAGCGTTCATCGTCCGGCAGGCCAACTTCGCGCAGCACCGAGCAAACGCGTTCAGCGCGATCCGAATTGGAGGAACCGTAACCGTGAATGTCCAGCACCTCGCGGATCTGATCGCCAACCCGCATGCCGGGGTTGAGGGAAAGCGCCGGGTCCTGAGGAATGTAACTCACGCGCGTACCACGCAGGCGGCGCTTGGACGTTCGATCCATCGTGAGCATCTCGGCTGGCTCTTCGCTGTGCGAGGCATACAGGGTCACCGTTCCGCTGGTGAGGGTGAGTCCATCGCGGATACGGCCCAGAAGCGCCAAGCCCACCGTTGTTTTGCCTGATCCTGATTCGCCCACAAGCGCGAGAATTTCTCCGGCCATGAGGTCCAGATTCACGTCCGTCACGATGGGCGCGCCGGACGCGGTTGCCCTAATCGTGAGGTTATCGACCTCAAGAATGTGCTTGCCTTCGAGGACGCGTGCGTGCCACGCCGTCCCTTCGTCACGCGTGTTCGCCGCTGTAGGTCTGTTCGCGGATTCGCGTGCTTTGGGGGATGTGGGAGCTTTGGGCATGCGCTGGGGATGCTTATCCGTTGTATTCATCAGTTCTCACCAGAATTCATGCTTGCGGAGGCGCGGGCGATCGAATCTGCAATGAGGTTCGTACCGATCGTCAGCACTGCGATGGCGAGTACCGGGAGCAGGACGCCCGCCGGTTCCACCGCGAGCGCGATACGGTTCTCGTTGATCATGAGGCCCCAATCGGCCGCGGGTGGCTGCATGCCCAGTCCGAGGAACGACAATGAGGCGATGGAGCCGATCGAATAGGTTAGGCGCAGGCCAGCTTCCACAGCGAGGGGCCCCGTAATGTTCGGCATGATCTCGCGGATGAGGATGCGCCCGCGCGGCACGGCATACATCTCAGCAACCCGAATGTAATCCTCGTTGATAACGTCCAACGTGGCCGATCGTGCCACGCGCGCGATTCTGGGCGCATGGGTCACTCCGATCACCGTGACGATCACCCAGCCCTGAGGGCCAAGTACGGTCACAGCGAGCAGCGCCACGATGAGCTGTGGGATCGCGAGAAGCACATCGTTCGAACGCATGATGAATGAATCCAACCATCCGCGAGCGTAGGCAGCGCTCATCCCGATGATGACGCCCAGTACAAGCCCAAGGAGCGTTGCTAGGGCGGCGTACACAATGAGGTTGAGCCCGCCCGCAAGGAACCTCGACCATACGTCGCGCCCGATGTTATCGGTGCCAAAGATCCCGTCTGATTGGAAGGGCCTGCCAGCGAACTCCGTTGCCGTGTAGCCCGAGGCCCACGGCAAGAGCAAAGGGCCAAAGAAGGCCAGCAGCACGATAATCGCGGTGAGTATCACGCCCACCTTGGCCTGGCCTTGGCTCCAGAATCGAGTCAGCACGGTATTGCGACGCTCTTTGCGGGCATCGTTACTAGCCTTGTCGTTGCCTTCGAGTGTTTCTTGGGGGCCGGGGCCTTCACTGTTCTGGTAGCTAGAGACGTCTGTTTGCTGTGAGGTAGCCATTTACTTCTCTCCTCCAGTCCGCAGTTTCGGATTCGACAGGATCCCGACGATATCGGCGAGCAGATTCACCACGATGTACACGGCGGCAATGATCACCGTGATGGCCACAACCACCATGACGTCGCGGTAGTTCACTGCGTCAATAAGAGCTTGGCCGAGGCCCGGGTAGCGGAAGAGAAACTCGACTACCACCACTCCCCCGGCCATCCACGCAAGCTGGATCGCGACAACCTGCGCGACTGGCCCAATTGCCCGCGGCAGGGCGTGCCGCATCACAACGCGGCGCTCGGGAACACCCTTTAAGCGAGCCATCTCCACATACCCGGAATCGAGTACCTCCACCATCGTGGCTCGCATCATTCGCGCAATATACGGGCTAACAACCAGCACGAGCACCGCGACCGGGAGAATGAGTTGCTCTGGGAAATCCCACACCTTCGATCCCGGGGGTTGCATAGTGACCGCCGGGAGCAGCGAAAAGACCGTTGTGGAGAAGATGGCAACAAGGGCGATACCAATAACGAACTCTGGAAGCGCCGCGAGAACCAACGAGACGGCGGTGACCGCCGAATCAGTGGCGCGGCCACGCTTCAGCGCGGACCAGATTCCCACCAGAATACCGAGCGGAATCGCGATAGCCGCCGCTGCGATCATAAGAACCAGTGAGGCACCAACCCTCTGCCCGATCAACTCGGCCACTGGCTGACCGGTAGATGCCGAGACACCTAAATCGCCGTGAAAGATTCCGCCTAGCCACAGGAAATAGCGTGTCCACGCTGGTTCGTCCAAATTCATTTGATCACGGAGGGCGTCAATTCGCTCCGGAGTGGCCTGCTGGCCCAGAATCGCCTGTGCCGGATCTCCTGGGAGTAAGAGAGTGGCGAAGAAGATCAGCATGGACACGACGAACAGGATGATGATGCTAGTTCCCAAGCGCTTGACGATCAGGCGAAGAATCATGATAGCTCCCCGATCCACACGCGCTGGAGCTGGAATCCTGACAGTGGCAATCCCGTTGTGTTCGGCACGAGACCGCCAACGTAGGATTGGTAGGCGTCCAGCTGATTGGCGAAGCCCCAGATGATCAGCGAGCCACGCTCATACATGATGCTCTGTGCCTTGACAATGAGTTCGCCGCGAGCATCGTCATTAGTCTCGCCGCGCGCCTGCTCGATGAGATCGATGAACTCCTCGTCATCCCAATGCGTCTCGTTAAACGGCGAATCGGGCATCGATCCTTGGTTGGCCTGTGGCAGGAAGTTGCGGGTGTACCAGAAGCTCTGCGAGAAGGCATATTCTAGGTACCCTCCCCAATAGGTTGTCAGATCCATCCGATTGATCGTGACCGTAATGCCAGCCTTAGCTGCCTGTTCGGCGTACACCTGAGCCGCCTCAACCACGCCAGCCTGAATAGGGGCAGTCACGAGTTCAACTGCCAGCCCGTCCGGATACCCGGCATCTGACAGGAGTCTCTTGGCCTCATCAATATCTTGGGTGCGCTGCGGAAGATCGGGATAGGCAGGATCGTAGGGAGCGTACATGTCATTGCCGATCTGCCCGTATCCGGAGAGAACTTGATTGATCATCTGCTCGCGATCTACAACCAGCCGGAACGCCCGCCGGACCCGTTCATCGTCAAAGGGTGCCACGTCCGTACGCATCGTAAACGGCAACCACATCCCCGTTTCTGAATCGAGGATATTCATTCTCGTGTCCGAGGCAATGACTTCGGACAGAGCGGCTGGAATCTGGGCAACAACGTCCACCTGCGATGAGAGCAACGCGTTGATGAGCGCATCCGTATCATTGAAGTTCAAGAGTTCGAGGGTGTCCAGATACGGCCCCTCTTCTCCCCAGTAATGCGGATTCGCCTTGAGCACCGTTGACTGCGCGGGCGTGAAGCTATCAAGCATGAAGGGACCCGTGCCAACTGGGTTTTGCGGATCAAAATCCGCTGGCACAATCGTGTTCATGTATTGCCCCAAAGTGTCATCAAGCGCGGAATCGGGGGTGCTCAACCGGAACTCAACGGTGTAATCATCGATTGACACCGCCTTGTCCAGCGCGGAGAGTCCAGCCGCTCCAGCCTTCGGATCGTCGGGATCCACGATCCGCTCGATACTGGCCACCACATCGTCAGCCGTCATCGGGCGTCCATCCCAGAATTTCACATCATCACGCAGCTGCGCAGTCCACACTGTCGCATCGGCATTCGGCGTCACGGACGTAGCAAGCATCGGCTGTAGCTCGTAATCATCGTCGCGATACAAGAGGGTGTTATACATGTTGATGGCCCGGGCAATATCACCCAAGTTCGTTGCGAGAGCACCGTCGAGTGTGTCAGAAGCACCGCCGCCCACGAAGCCAACTCGTAAGGTTCCACCCTTCTGGGGCGGGCCAGTGACCTGCTGAGTGGGACCACCGGATTGCCCTCCAGCACAGGCAGTGAGCATCACGCCTACGCCAAGCAGCGCCGCCCCGCCCAGCACGCTGCGCCGCGTTGGCATCCATCGCTCGTCTGGCGAGCGCCCTTCGCTGTCCATGACGTTTCCTTTAGAGAGGTCCTGTAACTAATACGCACACAATTGCTGCTGAGAAATGAGGAGCCGCGCGCTGAAGAGGTGTTCGCAAAATTCCACGGTGTGAGGCACAGTTCGCAGTGCTTAGCCGCATGTAACGGTCAATCAACGCGCTCGGATAGTGCCACGCTCCGTCAAAAGACCGAGTGTTGTTCAAGCCTTGCGGTGTCGGTCCGGCCAAGGGCTAACCCGCAAGGCACCACGTCAACATTCTGTGTGCCATAGGTCATACTGCGACAATAGACAGCCCTTACCCGAACTTCAAGCATTATCAAAAATTAGAATCCATCGAGTCAGGACGAAGGAGCATCTCGACAGGAATCGGTATAACCGAATTCAAGAGGAAGACTCCACACGACACAGCCGTCATCCGTCCGGACGTCGCATCCACTATCCGGCTGACCATAGCGAGAAACCCATGAACGAGGGAACGGCCCCCGCGTTCCCGAAGGAACCCGAGGGCCGTTCTTTCGCGCCGCACCACATTCCGTCCAATCAGAGGCTCCAAGATCGAGCAAAGAGGGCGCGGGACGACGGAGGCTAGATAGTGCTAGACCGTGCTCGGCGGTGCTAGCTTGTCAGCGCCGATCCTTTGAGCTGCGGATCGATCACGCCGCGTCCCAAGATTTCTCCTGCCTCCAAGCGCCGGTAGGCCTCCGGAGCATCGTCCAATGCATAGGTTTCCGTGTGAATATCAATAACTCCCTTGCGAGCAAGATCAACGACATCGTAAAGATCGGAGCGCGTCCCCCAATACGGCGAAAACACTTGGCACTCATATGGCAGAAGGCCAAATCCAACCTTGGCCACACCGCCGCCGATGCCCACCAAGTTCCAATCTCCGCGCACGCGGGTCATCTGCGCGCCCAGATCCGCCGTTGCCTGAATGCCGACGAAGTCAAACACAACCTCAGCACCCAAGCCTCCGGTCAAATCGCTCACCGCGTCAACTGCATCTTGGTTGGATTTCAAGGCGTAGTCAACGCCCAGCTTCCTAGCTAAATCGAGATTTCTGTCAGAGACGTCAATGGCAACCACCGTGGATGGCGTCAGATGCTTGAGGAGCTGAATTGCCACGTGACCGAGCCCGCCAACCCCAAACACAACGGCCGTGGAATGCGCCTTGAGCTTGGGCAACGAGTGCATCACGGCGTGGTAGGGAGTGAGTCCGGCATCCGTGAGCGGCGCGGCCTTAATGGGGTTCAAATCACCGATCGGAACAAGGTAACGGGCACGATCCACCAACATGTATTCGGCCAGTCCACCAGGCGTTCCCAGTCCTGGAGGATAGATTCCCAACTTCTTCGCGTTGTAACAGTAGTTCTCGTATCCCTGAGCGCATTGGCGGCAACGCCCGCATCCCCATGGGCCGTACACGAGCACATCCTCACCGATGGTCACTAGCTGACGAGACCCTGCGCCGGCATCCACCACGGTTCCCACACATTCGTGGCCGAGCGTGAGTGGAAGTTCTCCCCAAAAATTCTCCTTGGTCCAGTTCATCACGCCAATGTCAGAATGGCATAGGCCAGCGGCCGTCATCTTGAGGAGAATTTGCCCGGGTCCCGGAGTGGGGTCGTCAATCTCAACTACCTCGGGCCTTCCCCCGTATTCGCGCAATTGTATAGCTTTCATGAGAGATCCCCTTCGATCCATGCATTGTATGTTTAAAAACACGTGAAACCAACATATGAGTGGCTTCACCTGTACATTCCATGCTAGACCAAAGACTCAAAGAGCGGGGCTAAATTATGGACGAAAGACCCAGCGGTTTACTCCTTCTAGCTTCCCACTTCACGGTCCGCCATATCATATGACATTGAGAAGGCGGGTGGCATTGAGACGGACGGGCACTGAACAAACTAAACCGGCGAAAGGCGCAGCCTACGGCGGAAACCGTGCCCGGACGCATCGGACCACAGCACGCCCGATTCGATGACGGCCGCAGTGAGCCGCGCGAGCTCGCGATAGAACGGCGTCTCGGCTCCCTCAGCCACCTCGCTGGTCATCGCCGGTATCCACTCAGACAAGTGTTCAGTCCCCATGCGCGCCCGGAGTTCGCGCCACGTGCCGGGGCCGCTGGTGCGAGGTGAGCCGCCGTCGTCGTCCTTATCACGCCCGGAACTCCGCGAACCCGGGGAACCCTGAGAACCCGGGGAACCCCACGTACCCGCATCCAACTCGTGGTGGGCACAAAAGGAAACAAACTCCAACTCTCGCGCAACGTGATCCGGCGGCTCGGATTCGGGCGCCACCACGCCGGCCAGCGCGTAGAGGCTGCCTACCTCCGTGGCAGCCCGCGAAATGAACAGCGGCACGTCCTTACCGGAGGAATCAGCATCCACAAAGTGGGACTCAAAGGGCGAACTGATGGACCGCCGGGGGATATCGAACAGACTCGTGTGTTCAGTCCGGAGGGACTCGAGTACGGGCCCCGCTCCACTATTCCGATACTGCTCATGAATGGCATGAAGCGGCGCCGCGCCCGTCGAATCCAGCCGAATATCGGCGGCGCAGGCACGAATATCGCTCACCCACGTCCCGCCGCTCAAGCCTTCCGCCAGCCGCCGCGTCGGTTCGTCCCACGCCACAGCCAGCAGAGCGGCCAAATCACGGATGGCCTCGAGGCGCCCGGCAGCCTCCTGATCTTCCTTTCGTGAAGCCACCGGCAGCCTACTTCAGGAAGCGGACCGATGGTCCGGTCCCGGCCTCGGCGTGAAGGGTGAAGGATTCCCGTTCCTCCAATACCTGGGAAACCTCAGAATCCGGATCATCCAGATCGCCGAAGAACCGCGCACGGGTCGGACACACCTCCACGCAAGCAGGCACCCGCCCCTCATCCAACCGCTGCGTACAGAACGTGCACTTCGAAACCGTGGCCGGCTGCTGGGGTACAACATTTGCGTGCCCGACGGCAAAGCCCGTCGCCCAATTCAGAGAATCCTCATTGCGGGTTCGCACACCGTCATACGGGCATGCCTCAATACACGCGCCGCAGCCGATGCACTTATCGTAATCAATGAGAACAACGCCATCCTTCTCACGCTTGTAGGTGGCACCGGTGGGACACACCGGCACACACGGCGGGTTCTCGCAATGCTGGCACGCCACCGTCAAGAAGGACATGGACACATCCGGGAACGTTCCAGTGGGCGTGTCCCGATCCGCCCCACCCACAGTCCACACGCGATTCCACCACACGCCATCGGGCAGATTATTCTCCGCCTTACACGCCACGGCACACGTATCGCAGCCGATGCACCGCTTCGTATCAATCAACATTCCTAAGCGCATCGCTCAGACCTCCTTCATTCGGGACGATGTTCGGTCCAACGTTTCGCTCGCTGGCCAGTCCGCCGCTTCGCTCGCTGGCCAGTCCAACGTTTCGTCCGCTGACCAGTCCAACGTTTCGTCCGTTATCGAGTCCACCGTTTCGTCCCACTTACGCATGTCAACCGTGGCATCGAAGAAGCTTTGATTCACACCCATCGGATCAATCTCCGAAGAGTTCACCTCTGAGAAGGACCCCGCCTTGTACTGGCGTGACTGCCAGCCCTTCGGATACATCAACATCCCCGGCCTGATGCCTTCCGTGATCACTGCTTTTGCCACGGCATGGCCGCGATCGTTGAAAACTTCGATGTGATCGCCATCAGCGATCCCTCGGCTGGCGGCATCTTTCGGGCTCATCTTGAGGATCGGCTCCGCATCGAGCTCTTTCAACCACGGCACCCGCGTGAACTGCGAGTGCGCGTGGTAACGAGAACGCTCAGAGATCACCACAAACGGGTACTTCTTCTGAGCCTGCGTTCCTGGCCACGCCTCTGTCGGAGAGTAGAAGCTCGGCAATTGCTCGCGTTTGACTGGAATCTTCTGCCCATAATCGAAGCGCGGGCTCGGCGATTCCTCATAGAACTGCATGCGGCCATTGGGCGTGTTGAACGTCTGGTTGCCACCGTAGGCAATCCACGGCTCGGCAGCGATCCGGATCGCACGCTTCTCCTTGAGATCATCCCACGTGATGCCGCGTTCTCGTAGCTCCGGGGAGTCCATCAGCTCCCGGAAGTACTCATCATCAGGCTGGTTGAAGTATTCTTCCAGCCCCATCTTCTTTGCGAGCATCCGCGCGATTGTCCCGTCCGGCTTGCACTCGAAGAGTGGATCGATCGCGCGCTCCGAATACTGTAGGTACGGATGTGTTGCCGGGATCGGGATAATGTCTTCACTCTCGTAAAAATGGGCGGCAGGCAAAACGAGGTCCGAGAGCAGTGCGGTTTCGTTCATCACTTGATCCGCAGTACAGATGAAGTCCAAGTTATCCACGATCTCGCGCTTGAACTGGTTTTCGTCAACCGACGTCCCCGCGGGGTTTCCGCAATAGATATAAAGGGACTTCAGAGGATATTCCTCGCCCTTGAACTTCCCAGAAGTAAGAACATCCCCAAGAACAATGGACTCCATCGGGGCCATGCGCCGATCCGTCGGCGTGGCGAAACCCTGATTAAGCCCAAGGAACACCTCAAACTGAGAACCCACATCCGCGCCCGGCTGTCCGATGTAGCCTGTCACCGCCGCAAGAGTCAGCACACACCGTGCCGCCATGGTTCCATTGTTGAACGCCTGAGAACCCCATCCAGTCCGAATAGTTGTTGGCCCGGAAACGATACGCGCGGCCAATTCTTCGATGGTCTCCTCGGGGACATCGCTGATCTCGGCACCAACGCTTGGGGGATACTCATCCACACGCTCGCGCAGTAGCTGGAAGGCCGTTGCACATTCCACCGTGGAACCGTCCGCCAGCTCCACTTCCCAGCGTCCCTCCATGAGGGGGTTGGACACGGCATTGACATGCCCCATCGTCCCGTCAGTGGTGCGCACAACGGCGGGAAAGCCTTCCACGTCCGAATCGCCCGGATCGCCCGGATCGCTATCACGCCCGGGAAGATCACTCACCCGCAGAAACTCCTCAGTATCGGAGCGCACCAAGTACGGAGCAACAGTCTTCTCCTGCAAGAACGGACGATTCTCATTGCCGTCACGAAGGATGCAGTGAATGATCGCCAGCATCAGCGCGGGATCGGAACCCGGGCGGCACGGAATGTACTGGTCCGCCTGAGCCGCTGCGTGGGTGAAGGCGGGATCGATCACGATGATCTTCGCACCGGCATCCTGCGCGTCCTGCACGAAATGGTAGTAGTGAATCGCTGCCTCTGACACGTTGAATCCAAGAAGAATCACCGTGTCCGCATTCACCAAATCGGTGGGGCCGTTACCTGTACCGAGCCCGTTGAATCCGATCATGGCGTTCATTGCGTAGTTGGCCGCGGCATCTACGGAATGGTTGATGGATGTGAACCCCAGAATGTTGCCGAGCCGCCCCATGAGCCCGGGGAACGATCCGTTGAGCGGCGTCTGGTTTCCCGAGGCGCCGATCATGCCCACCGCCGTGTCACCGTACTCCGCCTGAGTCTTCTTCCAGTTATCCGTGATCATATCTAGGGCTTCGTCCCAGCTGATGCGCTGGAACTTGCCTTCGCCACGTTTGCCCACACGCTTCATGGGGTATTTGACCCGGTTGGGATCGTACACACGCTGCAGGTTCGTGATTCCGCGCAGGCAGATCCGATTGAAACTCTTGTCCGGCATCGGCGCCGGGAGGGATTGGACGATGCGCCCGTCGCGGACCGTCACGTGGTGGGGGCAGGCTCCGAAGCAGCCCGGCCTGCACACTGAACGGAATACTTCCTCGCCCGGATGCAAGACTGTTTTCGCCACGAAGTTGTTGGGCCGGGTGGCTTCGCTCAAGAATGATCTTTTCGTGGTAGTCATAGTTCCACGTCTTTCCGATAGCTTCCGTTTGGATTGTTTGGGACGACGACGAAGGCCGCAACGCTCATCTGGCAGGTCATGATTGGCGCCCTTCTCCGGCAGGTCTGCGCCGTGGCGGATCGATGATGGGGGCATGCATCCCCGCTTGGAGCACGGCGCGGCGAACGTGTTCTACACCAGTTGCCGAGGCGGCCGCGGCCACCGCCTGGATGATTGGCGATGCGGAGCCAACCACCGTCAGGACGGCTGGGATTGCTGTCCCCACCGCCCCTCCTGTGACGAGGAATCGGTCCTTCTGAACACCTTCGATAAGGTCACGAGCCGAGAGCCTGGCGGACGTACCGCCCTGCGCGAGTTGCTTAATGTACACATCCGTCAGCACCGCGCTGACCACGCCGAACGCCGTGGAAGCCACGGCCAGTGGACGAGATGGCCGTGATGACAGAGCGCCCGTGAGAGCCGTTCCGGCCTGCATGGCGCCAGCGGCAAACATCCACGGGATCACCGCGGGCCGCCACGAAGCAACCGCCTTGGAATCATTAAGGAAATACCCGTCATACACCGCCAGCACACACGCACCCGCATTAGCCACGGCCGCCGCCCCGATCCGAGCAGGCTTGGGAACGAAGGGCACAAGCGAGACAGCGCCGGCACCCGCGAAGGCTGCGAACGCCCATGAACCGCGAGCAATCCACGACGTTTTCGGCTTGGAGAACACCAGAGGGAAACGCTCGGGACGGCCAAGATCCGCCAACAACAAAATACCTTTACCGCCAGCGGCCAGCGCCCAGCCAGCCGCCATGCCAACAGGATTTCGGGCGATTGAGGAGGCAAGATACGTTGTTGCGCCAACACCGCCCAAGCCCATTTCCCACCACATCTGCGCGACGGCCCACCGCTTATCGCGGCGATATGGCAACTCATGGCGTCCCGATTCCAGCCACGAGATCTCCTCCGTATCGGCGAAGCGGGACGCTCGCTCTGGCCGGTTCACTGTCGAGGGGGTACTGGTTGAGAGTCCGTCGTCGTCGGACAACACTCTAGGCGTCCACCCAACAACGTCACGAACCACGGCCTCTGCCGCGGAATCAACCCACCGCGAAGCCGCCTCAACCACGGACTCGACAACAGTCTTGAACTGGTGAATCGGCGCGGGCAACGATGCTTTACTCATCGCACCCACCCCGCTGAATCAAAGCCGCACCGGCCATCGCAACACCGCGAATAGTCAGCGCCAAAACCGCGATCACGCCACCGATAATCGCAAGTCGAGCGCCGGATACTGCACGCTCGTAGATCTCCGGTTCAACCTCACGGCCCCTGCCACGTTGATATGTCATTTTCATGCCCCGTTTCGAAAATCAACATCTGTTGCAACGAGGGCTCCATTTTCGGTAATGGAGCACCTGTTCCAAAACTTAGCCTATTGGTCACGTGTCGCCGAAAGTGGGACTTTGGTCGATCATGTGATGGCCTCTTCTTCGGCAGGGAGCAGCTCATGCCCGATGTGTTCGGCTCAGATATGCTGGAACGCGTGACGAATTCCAGCCTTTCAGGCCCCAGAGCCACAGTCCGATCCCGGCGAAGCACCGATGCCATGGCGGCGGCGATGCTTGAGCTAGCGGCAACGCGGCCTGCTGAAGCCATTCCGGTTGGCGAAATCAGCGATATGGCCGGGGTCTCTCGGCAAACCTTCTACCGGCGCTGGGGCTCCCCTGTCCAGTGCTTGAGCGAAGTTCTCGGGCAGCAACATCTTGACTTGGGAAGAATCTTGTCCGAGGCATTGGCAGACCCCACGCTGGAATTCGCGACTGTCTGGCGCGAGGCCTATCTCCGGACCTTGAGGCATGTGGATCAATACATCGAGGTCTACAAGACAATGATCGTCTCTCATTCGTCAGTATTCCTCGCACTCACCGACATCTTGATTCGAGCAGCCGGTGACGTTATCGAGGACACGATCGGCACGTTTGTAGAAAACGAAGTGGGCGCCATCTGGTCATCGGTAGCCGCTCAACAGCAGGCCGGTAACGTTACCGCGCTCATCCGCCTCTGGGCACTTCCCGAAGAGAGACCAGATCCCGAACAACTTGTTGATACTCTCATGATCGTTGCCCCGCCGTGGCAGCTCGCGCGACGGACGCCAGAAGGCTGGCTGAACATTGAGCAGCTGGTGAGCCGCCGCCACGATCGGCTTGACGGGTGAGGCCTCCTAGTCTCTGTCTTGTCTGAGAACTATAGTCTGGGCAGAACAGCTTCAACTGCGAGCCCCTATGGACACAACGGTTGACCAGAGAACTGCTCGGCGAGCATTTCCACGAGGAAGGCAATGGGTATGGGCGCGAGTCAGACTCATAAAGGGAACAAAATCGGAACCGAGGCGGGAGCCAGCACCTCGCCAACGCGCTCACCTCGGGTCATCGGTGCTCTCTGGAAGCTCTTGGCCACGAGGCAGAAGGTCATTCTTATATTGGTGAGCATAGGCAACACTGGTGCCGCCGTGTCAGTTGTGTTGCCCTCGGTGATCATCGGAGACATCGTTTCGAAGCTGACCATCGATCCGGCCGCATCTATTGTTGGAGACATTGCACTGCTCTGTAGCCTCTTGGCACTGTTTGTCATTCTCAAAGTGGCCGTCCACATCAGCCTCCACAGTGTGCTCCCAAGGATTGAAGCGGACCTACGTGAAGCCCAACTTGAAAGGGCCCTCAAAACGCCTGTTGAGACTGGAGGCGGCGACTCACAATACGCAGCTGAACTCAACTCTCTCATGGGAAAGGGAGCGAAGGCGGGCGGCGACAGCGTGAAGATTGCGTTCAATGACCTCATGCCAGCGGTTATGCAGGCAGTTGTCGCAGCGATCACGGCATTCAGTTCAAGGTGGGAAATCGGGCTGATCCTTCTGCTATCGGGAATCGTCTCAATGTCACTTACCCAGTTTCAACTGAGCAATCAGGGAGGAGTCCGCCTCAGGATCAACAAGGCGAAGTCCCGCCTAGACGGCGTCATGATCGAGCTGTTGCGAGGCAAGCCCGTGATTCGGACTCTGAACGCGGCGGATGCTGAATCGCACCGGGTTGGCAGGCGAGCACTGGAGCTGTCATCAGTGGAGGTGCGCCATCACAAGGTCATGGGCCTCTTTGACGCTGCGAAAACATCGTCAGAGTCTATCTTTAGCGTAGTCGTCTTGATCGTCGCGGCAGGATTCGTTGCGTCCGGAGCAAACCCTGGCTCAGTTCTTACGCTCTATTTGCTCTTTACGCAGTTCGCGACACCCTTGCAGGACATCCATAGGATTCGCGACGAGCTCAACGAATCCAACCTTCAGCTCTACGAGGTTTTCCGCATTCTGAGGCAACCACTCGATCAACTCTTCACCCGATCAGCAAGCAGGGATAAGGTAACGGGAGCGGATGTCGATTTCGATGGTGTCAGTGTGACCTATGGTGACGGAACCCGCGCCGTTCGGAACGTTTCCCT
Organism: Ancrocorticia sp.; assembly: GCF_052089425.1. NCBI lineage: Bacteria > Bacillati > Actinomycetota > Actinomycetes > Actinomycetales > Actinomycetaceae > Ancrocorticia > Ancrocorticia sp. Next base: position 34,780 of record NZ_JBQCZW010000011.1, read on the forward strand.
GCGAGTGCCAGAGGGTAGCTTTCTTGGAATCTGCGGCCCGGCGGGCTGCGGTAAATCCACACTCATCAAGGCCCTCGTAGGGATCCTCCCGGTCTCAGGCGGAAAGATTACCGTCGGGGGTGTCGCCATCTCCGATATGAATGCGGATCAACTCGCAAGCACTATTGCCTACGTTTCACAGGACCCATACACCGTGTCAGGTACAGTGCGAGCCAACTTGAGGTTGGGACAATCCGCTGACATCACGGACGAGCGCCTGACCGGCATGTTAGAAACTGTGGGACTCTTTGATGAGCTGAAGGACGGCCTCGAAACCACCGTTGGCGAGGACGGCGATGGACTGTCTGGCGGACAAAAGCAGCGCCTAGTGCTGGCACGCATCCTTCTTCGGCCGGCCGAAGTGATCGTGCTTGATGAGGCGACCTCCGCGCTGGACAATCTGAACGAGGAGCATTTCATGAAAGCACTTCTGTCCTCGGGCCGGACAGTCATTTCTATTGCTCACAGGCTGTCCACACTCCGAAAGGCCGATGAGATCGTCGTGATGAAGGACGGCCACATTGATCAGGAAGGCACCTTCAGTTCGCTTGATGAACGTGCTGGCCTATTTCACGAGCTGCTCCACGCAGGAGAACTTACGTAGACAGCTCCAAAGCTAAGGGGCAAGCCCCTACCCGTGAAGTCGGGCTATTCCTGCGAGAAGTTGCTGAACGCTAGACTGAGGAAGAGAGGAGAGAAATCATGACTTCACCGCTGTCATTCGCGGACAGGAAGGTCTATGCCCTGCCTAAGTCTCTGGATGATCTGAATGGACCCGGACTCGGGAGCACTTTACATCTGGACCATTCGATCATTTGGGCACCCGGAGCACAAACTATTGTGCTCAAGGATCTAAACGCTGTACGTTTCGCCTACCCAGCGCTACTTAATGAAGCGCAGCTTCCTGAGCTTGAGAAGTTCGTCAACAAGGATCTTCTTGTTGCCACCTGGGAAGACCTCTTACTTCCTATCCGAGTGGCATACATGTGGCAAGAGCGCTTTCCAGAGCTTCCGAAACATCCTCTCCCACAAGGCTATCCCAACCATGGATAGCGTTGCCCTGCAACGACATGTTGCGCGCGTAGCACTGCAAGTCCTTAAATCCGATGGCTTTGTTCTCGCAGGGTCGGGTGCCATTCGCGAACATGGACTCATTAACCGCCCTACTGAGGACATTGATCTTTTCACGTCGCGCCAGCATTCGGGGGAGTTTCAGAGTGCGTTGAAGCGGCTTGTATCCAAATTGGTCGAGCAGGGTGTGGATGTCAGTATTAGCCGCCAGTCTGATGAGTACGCACGCCTTACTCTGCGATCTCCCAACCAAGAGGATCTTTCAATCGATTTGGGAGTTGACTGGCGCGGCAGCGAACCAGCAGAGCTTGATATCGGCCCTGTCCTATCTCTGCTCGATTCGGTGGGAAGCAAAGTTGCTGCCCTGTATTCTCGCAACGAAGCACGCGACTTCCTTGACGTTGACACGATCCGCGAGACTGGTGCGTTTTCCGATACCGAACTCATTGACATGGCCAAGCGGTTCGAGCCCAACTTCGATCTTGAGTATTTCACGCACGTCCTCCAACGAAGCGCGAATATCATACCCGAGCAAGTACAGCCCTACGGTATTACACCGACTCAACTTGTCGCCATCCAAGACCGGTTAATGATGTGGGCACGGTCTGTTTCAGATGACAAACCACAGTCCAGAGAATAGTTGGCTTACCGTCTTATAAGCGAGGAAGTTGCCAACAGAAATGCCCACTGACGGACAGGGAAACTGGATTCCGGTTTCTCGGGGTTAATGGCCTATTGCCCCTTATTACTCCCTTTTCGTTTGTTTTCGGGCAGCCGAAAGCCCCGATTCCATCCGGAACCGGGGCCAATGGAGCCACCTAAGAGAATCGAACTCTTGACCTTCTCATTACGAGTGAGACGCTCTGCCGACTGAGCTAAGGTGGCACGCCGCTTTTGCAGCGCTCGCAATATTACCCAAGGGAATAACGCGCTGCAAATTAGGCGCTACTTCTCACATGTGAGGCCGTCTTGTGGGACGGTTCCAGCCAGAAGGTAGGCGTTCAAGGGATCGTTGATGCATGAATCAGCGCGGCTGTAGGCCGTGTGGCCATCACCTTCCCACGTCACAAGAACAGAGTTGTCGAAATCTTCGTTCATCGCCTCGGACCAATGGTAAGGGGTTGCCGGATCGTATCTAGTTCCCACAACAACGATCATGTCTGATCCCTGTGCGGTCAATGCGTCCGGCTGCTCGGCCGGTTGGTAGGCCCAGTTGGCGCACATGCTTTCGCCTTCGGTCATGTAGCTACCGAATACGGGGGCTTCATCCTTGATCTTCTCGGAGAGTTCCTCCCCATCCTTGCCTGATCCAGGCCCGTAATCCGCACAGTTGATAGCCCAGTTGGCCTCTGTCCCGTTCGTTTCAAACGTGCCATCATCGTTGCGTTCGTTGCTCAGATCGTTGAACATCTGGAAGAGATCGCCTGTTCCGTCATTGATCACTTCGTCGAAGGCCTGACTGAGCTGGGGCCAGAGCGCATCTTCGTACATCGGCATGATCATCCCGCCAAAAAGCTGGGACTGGGTGAGCGGACGGTCGGGATCGCTGGTTGGAATAGGCTCTTTCAGAGAGGCCTCGAAAATATCATGAACCTGTTCGAGGCCCTCGTCAACTGTTCCATCGAACGGGCACGTTGTCCCGCCAGCTAGGCAATCCTCCATGTAGCGTTCGTAGGCCACTTCGAACCCGAGCGTCTGGTCATAACTCATCTGCTCTAGGCCCAGAGTTGGATCAACCGCCCCATCGAGGATTAGCCGGCCAACGTTTTCTGGGAACAGATCTGCGTATTCTCCGCCGAGGAACGTGCCGTAGGAGAATCCCTTGTAGTAAAGCTTGGGATCGCCAACGAGGTGACGCATCACGTCAATGTCCTGAGCCGCATAAGGCGTGCCAACATACGCCAGCAGACCACCGGAGTTCTCGTCACACCCATCGGTGATGGTTTTCAGATCCTTTTCGTATTTCTCTTCCCACCCGTCCTCAGATTCGTCGTATGCCGCATCCAGAAGCTTGTCCAGCGTGGCATCATCAACGCAATCGATCGGCGTTGAATCCCCGACTCCGCGCGGATCAAAGCCAACGATGTCAAAGTTAGCTCGAATATTCTCGTCGAAATAGTACTCGGCACTCTCCGCCACGCCCTTGCCGGAGCCGCCGGGACCACCCGGATTGACGAACAGGCTGCCAATCGGCGATTCGTCAGCCGGCCGCTTGAGCATCGCAACAGTGATTGTCTCGCCGCCAGGATCGTCGTAATCGAGCGGCACCGTAATATCTGCGCACTCGAAAGAGTCACATTCTTCCCACGTCAGATCCTGACCATAGAACTCCTCCAGACCAGACGGAATCTCCGGCATTGGAGCATCGATCGGGACTACGTCGCCAGAAGGCTCCCCCGATGGGGCGGGCGCAGTGGGCTCAGGTCCTGAAGTTTGTTGGGGCTCGGTGGGCAAGAGTGCGGAGGATTCAACTGCACATGCACTCAAGACCAGCGCGGAGGCAGAGAGGGTCGCAAACATCAACTGTCGTGGCTTCACCCCTACACCGTATAGGCAGGAGCCCGCACTGCGCACTTTCTCTCACAAACCTGTGGATAAGAAATGCGCCGGGAAAACTGTGGACACGGCGAGCTACGACTGCCCGCGTCCTGAGCTTCTACGCTTGCGGGCGGAAGGCCAACATCATGGCTTCCACTGCCAGCAGAGGATCCACGTTGCCAGCGATCCGAGTACGCGCTTGAGAGATTGCATCCATACGCTCCACGGATTGCTCGGGCGTTGACGCACCGGCAAGTCCCTCAATCTCCCGCGCGAAATCTCCGTTCACTAGCGCAACATCCGCGCCTAACTGAACGGTCAGGACATCGCGGAACAGGGAGAGCATATCGATCATTGCGCGGTCCAACTCGTCGCGTTTGGCTCGCGTGGCACGCCTCTTGTGTTCTTCTTCCACCTCGCGGATTTGGGCGCGCACGGCAGGAGGAACCCGGGTACCTTCTTCGATGCCCAAAGATCTCTTGAGCTCAGCAATATCCTCGTCCTTGGACGTACCGCTCTTAGATTGGGCAACAGCAACCGCAACGTTCATGATCCGCTGAGCACCAATCACGGCATCGCCAGCTCCGCGCACAGATAGTGCCGCCTTCAACGTGTCTTTCCGCTGCCTGCCGGCTTCCGGGTCAAGCGCCAAGGCGCGCGCCCTGCCGATATGAGATTGCGCCGCGCGCGCCGCAACCTGAGCCATCTCCGGATCCACGTGATCGCGCCGCACCAGCAACTCCGCAACATCGTCGGGTGCGGGCACCACAAGATTAATATTGCGGCAACGCGAACGGATCGTTTGCATGACGTCCTCTGGCGAAGGCGTGCACAGAATCCAAATTGTTGTTGGAGGCGGCTCTTCGATGGCTTTGAGCAGCACGTTTGTGGTGCGTTCGGCCATGCGGTCAGCATCCTCCACAATGATGACCCGCCACCGCCCAACGCCCGGCGCAACATAGGAACCACCAACGAGTCCCCTCGTCTGATCCACGGTGATGGTGACTCCCTGTGTGGACACGATGTCAACGTCAGGATGGTTTCCCGCGAGGACGCTTCGGCATCCGGAGCACTCGCCGCATCCGGGAGTCGGTCCCGTGCATTCCAACGCAGCCGCGAGCGCACGCGCGGCATTCGAGCGCCCTGAGCCTGGAGGCCCCGTAAAGAGCCACGCCTGACTCATGGACGAATTGCTGTCCGATCCTCGGGAAGCCACAGCTGCCCGTTCCAGCTGTTCACGCACCACGTCTTGCCCGGCAAGATCATCGAATACGCTCACGCGCTCGCCTCACCACGAGGCCCGGCCCCACGGGACACATCGTCCCCGGCGCTGCTATCAACCGCCCCAGAAAGATCAGCAGCGATCGGGCCGTCCCCACCAAACAAATCGGCAACAGCTCCCCAAACCGACGCCGTAACCGATGCCATGTCACCGCTAGCGTCCACCACGCGCCACCGCGCCGGTTCCGCCTCAGCCAGAGCAAGAAACTCGCGGCGCACAGCCTCGTGGAACTCACGGCCGGCAGCCTCGATACGATCCAGCGTGCCACCAACCCGAGCGCTTCCCACATCCACGGGCACATCCAGCAAGATGGTGCGATCGGGCATCAACCCGCCGGTGGCCCACAGGCTGAGCTGGCGAACTTCATCCGGCCCAAGATCGCGCGCGACCCCCTGATAGGCCACCGACGAATCAAGGTACCGATCACCGATCACCACAGCACCGCGATCGAGCGCAGGCCGCACGAGCGTCGCAATATGATGGGCGCGATCAGCCGCGTACAACAGCGCCTCCGCCTTGGCGGACACGTCACCGCCGTGCAGAATAAGCTCGCGGATCGAACGCCCGAGGTCTGTCCCGCCGGGTTCACGCGTGGTCACTACCTCGTAGCCAGAACGGCGCAGATGCTCGGCCAGCCGCTGAAGATGGGTGCTCTTCCCGGCGCCGTCCCCACCCTCGAACGTGATGAACATTTACTCGCTCGCCTTCGTACCTTTGGTGCCGGTCTTTTTGGCAGGAGTTTTCTTCGCCGGGGTTTTCTTTGCAGGAGCCTTCTTCGCGGGAGACTTCTTTTTTGACGACGACGATTTCGCCGCCGCCTTACGCCTCGGCTTCTTGGCAGGCGCCGCGGCCCTACGATCGGCCAACAGTTCGTACGCTCGATCGTTGGAGATCATGTTCGGATCGTCATCGCGCTTCAGCGAGGCGTTGACGGTGCCGTCCGTGACATATGGGCCGAATCGTCCATCCTTGAGAACCACGGGCTTCTCGCTGACCGGGTCCACGCCGAGTTCCTTGAGCGGGGCCTTCTGAGTTGCTCCGCGCCGTTGCTTCGGCTGGGCGAAGAGCTCCTTGGCCTCGTCAAGCGTAATGGAGAAAATCTGCTCCTCGTTCGTGAGCGAACGGGAATCAGATCCCTTCTTGAGATACGGGCCGTACCGCCCGTTCGTGGCGAGCACATCCTCATCATCAAGCTGGCCAACGGTGCGCGGAAGCGAGAGCAGAGCGAGTGCTTGCTCCAACGTCACGGTTTCTGTGTCCATCGTGGAGAAAAGGGAGGCAGTCCGGGGCTTCGGCTTGCGTTTGGAGGGCCGGCCAGTGGGCGTCAGTGCTACCTCACCATCGGGAATCTCCTCGGTGATGTAGGGACCAAAACGGCCCACCTTGGCCAAAATAGTATGGTTCGTTTCTGGATCGATGCCCAGTTCACGGCCCTGTGATGATCCCTTCTCAAGGATCTCCTGTGCTTTGGCCACCGTCAGCTCATCAGGGGCAACCCCCTCAGGCACAGAAGCGCGGCGCAGTTCTTCGCCGTTGGGTCCAGTCTCCTGAAGGTAGGGTCCATACCGGCCAACGCGCAGCGTGATTCCCTCGCCCAGATCGATCGAGTTGACCGCGCGAGCATCGATATCGCCGAGGCTCTCCACCTGACCTTCGAGTCCCGGGGTGGCGTTGTTTCCGCGCCAGAACCGCTCAAGGTAGGCCGGGCCAGACTCATCACCTGATGCAATGGAATCCAGCTCGTTTTCCATCTTTGCGGTGAAATCATAATCCACAAGGTGCGGAAGGTTTTCTTCCAACAATCGGGTGACAGAGAACGCCACCCACGTGGGAACAAGCGCTTGGGAGCGGTGCTCCACATAGCCGCGGTCCGCAATAGTGGAAATGGTGGCCGCATAGGTGGATGGGCGCCCAATTCCCAGCTCTTCCATGGTCTTGACCAAAGAAGCCTCGGTGTAACGCGGAGGCGGCAGAGTTTCGTGGCCTTCGGCGGTTGCTTCGGAGACGTCCAGATTCTCGCCCTCCGCCAAGTCTGGAAGCCTCTTCTGGCTATCCTTGTCCGACCCGCCGTAGCGCTTGGCATCCTGTGATTCCTCGTAGGCTGCGAGGAATCCGGGGAAGGTAATCACGGTGCCCGAGGCGGAGAACTCCGCCGTATCAGCAGAAGCTGCACCCTTGACGGCAACCGCCATCTTGGCAGTGGCCGTTTTCCCCACAGCATCGGCCATCTGGCAAGCGATGGTGCGCTTCCAGATCAATTCGTAGAGCTTGAACTGCGCACCGTTCAGATCACCCCTGACCTGACTCGGCGTGCGGAAATGATCTCCCGCTGGGCGGATGGCCTCGTGTGCCTCCTGAGCTCCCTTGGACTTCGTTGCGTAGTAGCGGGGCTTCTCCGTCAGGGAAGAAGTCCCGTAAAGTTCCTTGATTTGTGCACGTGCAGCAGCAACAGCCTGCTGGGACAGGTTGACCGAATCGGTACGCATGTAGGTGATATAGCCGTTTTCATACAGCCCCTGCGCGGTACGCATCGTGTCCCTAGCACTCATGCGCAGCTTGCGGGAGGCTTCCTGCTGCAACGTGGACGTGGTAAACGGCGGGGCCGGGCGGCGCTTGTATGGCTTGGTCTCAACGGAGGTGACCGTTGCCTTGTTCTGGGCCACCGCCAGCTCGAGTCCGTGCGCATCGGCCTCGTTCAGCCTGCGAACTCCGTCCTTGAGGGCCTTAGGCTTGAGTTCGCCGTGATCGTTGTAATCGCGGCCAGTGGCGATGCGCGAGCCATCAAGGCTGATGAGCTTGGCGGAAAACTCTTCGTTTTCCTTGTTCATCAGTGCGGTCACGTCCCAGTAGGAGGCCGCAACGAACGCCATGCGCTCGCGTTCGCGATCAACCACAAGACGGGTGGCTACCGATTGCACGCGGCCCGCGGACAGTCCTGGAGCAATCTTGCGCCAGAGCAGGGGAGAAACTTCGTAGCCAACCAAGCGATCGAGGATGCGGCGCGATTCCTGAGCGTCTACCAGCTGGTTGTCCAGTTCCCGAGGAGTGTTGAGCGCCCGCGAGATGGCCTCTGGTGTGATCTCGTGGAACACCATCCGCTTGACCGGAATCTTTGGCTTGAGGACTTCGTAGAGGTGCCACGCGATGGCTTCGCCCTCGCGATCCTCATCAGTTGCCAGCAGGAGTTCGTCCGCCTGCTTGAGCTTCTTCCGCAGTTCGGCAACCTTCTTCTTCTTGTCCGGTGCCACCACGTAATAGGGCTCGAAGCCGTTATCCACATCCACGGCGAAGCGGCCATAGGGTCCCTTCTTCATGTCAGCGGGCAGCTCTGACGGCTGCGGCAGATCGCGAATGTGGCCTACCGATGCCTCAACATCGTAATCGTTGCCTAGGTATCCGCTGATCGTCCGCCCTTTGGCCGGCGACTCGACAATGACGAGTTTGGTCACGTTACTTCCTTCTGGCACGCAGTGCGTTTAGCTGCGGTTGCGTTCACAGTTTCGTTTGAGTTCTGCACAACCAAAAACAGCAAGCGAGTTCTGACATGATGTTTAAGGTTCTCTCGGGACTATAACACCGCCCACCAACATTTAGCGCGGCTGCATACCAATCTTAGCCATACGCTGACAGCCTGCCCAAAGGCCTGTGTCCTGTTTGCGAGTGCAACATGGTGTGGCCGCACACCCTGTACGGCCACACCACCGGTGCTCTTCTGACACCCTTCTCATCGGCGCCTAGCTGACGCCACTGCCAGTGCCAGCATCTGCTGATTACCTCCTCCGTGTCACCAAGAAGGCAATCGATCCGGCACAGATCAATCCGAGGGCGATCGGTAGAAGGATCTTCGCATCGAACCCCGTGTTCGGTAGCTCCGCAGGTGTGGAGGATTGCACAGGTGCCGAAGGGTGAACCGAGTCGGGAGCCGGAGGCACGGTAGCCGGCGGGGTCAGATCGGTTGACGTCGTCTCAGGAGACGGCGTGGATTCGGGTGGAGGCGTCTCTTCTGGAGGTGAAGTCGCCTCAGGGGGAGCCTCTTCCTTCGCCTCGAGAGTTTCCGATTCAGCGCCACATGCGCCAGCGGAAATGGTGTTTCCATCGCGATCGTATGTGCGCTCAACGAATCCGTAGACCGCCGGTGCATCCGATGGAATCTGGAACTCTCCTGTCTGATATTCACCAGCCTCATTGCCGTGTTCGATCCGATCGGCCGTCCAAATGGCCTCCTCGCACACGGGTTCTTGCCCGATGGGCCACGTGTAGAGAGACACGTCCGTATAGGCGCCATCAGGGAAGATTCCTTCGAGGATCACCGTGTCACGAATAGTTCCGCCGGGAGCAAGTTCACCGCCGTCTACCACAGCTGCCTGCGTCCTCACGGCTCCGAACTCTGGACTCACCTGCTCGGTGGGCTCAATATCGGAGGTCTTGAGGGAGGCTACCCTCGAATCCCCGGCGAACTCAGAGACCACTTGGTATGTCCCAACCCCGAGGTCATGGTTGATAGGAAACTCTCCTGACTCAATCGTGTATTCGCCGTTACCCGCTGGCGTTTCCACTGTCGCGATCGGCTCCATATCTTCCGTCACTCCCTCAACATGCTCGACCTGAGCAGGGATGAAGTACAACGTGTGCGAGATGGTTGTACCGTCCCCGTCCCACCCGTCGATGCCTCCGAAATCTCCGTGATCCTCAGGGAAACCCGTCACAGTAATGACATCGCGCACCCCAGCTTGCCCGTCTTGCCCAACATCAAGGGACGCCGCCGAAGCGATATTCGGCTGCCACTGGACAACACTGGTCTCGCTCGCCTCGAAGAACGGCGAGCTGAACTCCGTGAACTTCTCCCCCAGTTCACCCTGATCCTTGGGATCTATCCGCGCTTGGAAGAAGTAGAAGCCCTCCTCTGGAGCGGTGATGGACCCGTCAGTTTCGAGAGTTCCTTCCCCCGAAACATCCACGTCATAGGTTCCCAACAGTGATTCTGCGAACTCCTGACCGTCGGTCACCTGCGCACGCGGGGTAGAGAACGGCCCATACACATCTACTTTGGCGTGCACAGTGATCGGCTCTCCCGTGTCCTTAATGAAAGGCCACGAACCGCTCGCGCTGCTGACGGTCAGTACATCCACGAGCGGATCACCTTGCGCAATGACCTTGTCTTTCACTTCCGTGGCAATCGAAGGCTCGAACATGGGAGAGGTGGCTTGAGCGGTCGCTTTCGCCTGCACATCAGTCTTCTTGCCCAACACGATGAGATTTTGGGCCCGGCCCTTATCCGAGCTACCGGTTGAGATCCACGGGAGCGCGTGCGCCACTCCCTTGATCTTGAGTGTGGCCGTCACTTTGCCTTCGCCCGTCAGGAGAATATCCACTTTCTGGGTGGAGGCGGCGGTCTTCTCCTTGATTGACGTACTTCCATCAACGAAGGTTGCCGGGCCTGAAAGCGTCAGTTCAAAGGCGTGCCCCGGCACATTTGTGCCAGAGGCTGCAGTGAGCCCAATACCCTTGATCACGCCCTTCCGGGAATCTTTGGGAACATCCAGCTTCACCGTTGCCTCGTAGGGGCCCGCATACTTCTTCGCCTTTTCATACAGCTCTGCGCTTCGCTTATCAGCAGGCTTGAGATACTTGGCGTTCTTTGCCTTGAACGTGCCGTCCCCCGCCTTCTGCCAGATGGATCCTGAATACACTCCACCAGCGCGCGCAAGTGCCGCCTCCGTTGCCGCGGCATCTAGGTTGCTGGGTGAGCCTGCCAGCGAGGCGATGTAGGCCATCTGCCCCAGCTCTTTCTTGCCCGTGACCGTGCCCTTCTTGGCCTTTGCCCCCGAGGGAACATTGCCCTGCACCTTGAGGCTCTTCACCTGCTTGGGCGCATTCATTTTTCCGCTGCTGACCAACGATGAGGCCAGAGAGTACACGCCACCATCAGCGGCGCACGTGTACTTCGTTCCCGCTTTATCTTGAACCACGCCAGAAAAGTTCTTCGTGCCGAAGGAGATTCCTTCGTTGAAGCTCCACCCTGGCGCAGCTTGAGGAATGAAGCCACCAGCTGGCACCGCCAGCTGGTGGGCAACAGGGGATTGCGCGGGAACATCACTGGCGTGCGCTGCTGGAGCCAGCAAGGCACTCACCGTCATGGCCGCCGCGACGAGAGACGCACATGTTGCTTTCACCATCTCGTCCTTTCGGTCCAATATCGCTGGGCCAATGAGCAGCTCAGCTAGTCCTTGGACGTTATAAGAACGGTGAAAGCAGCCGCGGCGTCGAGGCCGCACCTGTGGATAAAGTGCGCACGAACCGGGTTTGGGGATACCGCGAGCGCGCGACTAGGTCCGTCGCCCCCGACCCGGCGCCACAGAAAATCTGATCGTTGAGTCCAAGTCCCAGCATCGCAGCCACGCCCCCGACCCGGCGCCTCGGGGAATCTCAGCGAGAATCACACGTTGTGGGACGACGACGAGCCCTTCCGTACGTACATGACCTTCAGTACGTACGGGAGGATCCGCCGTCGTCGTCAAAAAACTACCGAATCACAACGTCCGTGAACCCGGCAGCTCGGGCTTGTTCGGACATCTCATCGAAGCGCCGGCGCCACGCGGGCATATCCCAGCGCGCGGCCATGGCTTGGAAGACCTCGTCCGTGCCCTGAGCGCGCGCCTCCTGCAGGGCGAAGTTTTCTACGCCTTCCTCGCCCAACGCCCGGAGGAACTCCGTGAAGTGGCGATCGGCCGGTGCCCCGGGGAATACGGTGAGGCGGACCTCGTAATCAAGGGGCCGGCCCCCACCAGCGCGCGCCCGATGCGCCTCGAGAACCATCCGCAGCGCCTCCCACGCCTTCCCGCCACCGTTGTAGCCGGCGGCCTCTCGGTAATCGGCGGGCAGGGCCTTGATGTCCAGCCCCACCCAGTCGATGAGGTCCATGGCTTCGGCTAGGCGCCGCGGGTATGCGCCAGCCGTGTGGAGGCCGATGGAAAGCCCGCGGGCCTTCACCTCTTCCATCGCGGGAATGAGTGCGTGCTGGCGCATCGCTTCCCCGCCGGTAAACACCACGCCATCGAGCAGGCCCTGGCGCTTGTTCAGCAGCGCTCTCACCTCCGGCCACGGCACAATCCCGGGCGTTTTGGTGTCCAGAATCCCAGCGTTCTGGCAATACGGGCACCGCCACGGGCATCCCTGACAGAAGATGGTGGCCACCAGATGATCTGGCCAATCCACACTGGAAAGCGGCACGAGGCCGGCGATCGCTAAGTCCTCGGCGCCCACCGGGTTGCCCGCGGCGTTCGCAGCGCCTACCTGAGTATCCGGAGTCATATTCCTCCCGAGTTCCTCCCGAGCGCTACGCGTTCATCTTTTGGAATTCTTCGTACGTATCCGCCAAACGGTCAGCTCCGAAGGTGGACGCTAGTGCGTTCTCCTTGAAGGTGACGCGCTCGTGGTATTCGCCCTTCTTCCCAATGTTGAAGGACTTGACGGGGCGGAAGTAGCCCATGACGCGCGTCCACACTTCGCATACCTGCGGCTCAGCATCAGGATTCAGCTCCGCACACTTCTCGCACGTGAGGTGCTCACCGGCAAGGTAACCGTGAATCGGGCAGATGGAGAAGGTGGGGGTGATCGTGACGTACGGCAGGCGGAAGTTCGTGAGCGAGCGGCGCACGAGCTTCTTGCAGGCCTCGGCGGAGGTCATCTTCTCATTCATGTATAGGTGCAGAACCGTTCCGCCCGTGTACATGGACTGCAGATCGGCCTGCTGCTCAAGCGCCTCGAAGGCGTCCTCCGTGTAGCCCACCGGCAGCTGCGAGGAGTTCGTGTAGTACGGCTCTGCATCGGTGCCCGCCTGCAGGATTCCGGGGAAGCGCTTGCGATCTTCCTTGGCAAACCGGTACGTGGCGCCCTCGGCCGGGGTGGCCTCGAGGTTGTACATGTTGCCGGTTTCCTCTTGGAAATCGACGAGCCGTGCGCGCACGTGATCGAGCACGCGGACCACCATCTCGTGGCCCTCGTGATCCGTGAGGTCCATGCGATCGTCCGTGAAGTTACGGACCATCTCATTCATCCCGTTCACGCCGATCGTGGAGAAGTGGTTGTTGAGGTTTCCGAGGTAGCGCTTGGAGTAGGGATAGAGCCCCTGATCCATCAGCTCGCTCACCCGAACGCGCTTCTTCTCCAGCGTGGACTTCGCCAGATCCATCAGATCATCAACGCGAGCCAACAGGCCCGCCTCATCGCCCTTGTAGCGGTAACCGAGCCGCCCCATATTGAGGGTCACCACGCCGATAGAGCCGGTGAGTTCAGCAGAGCCGAACAGGCCGTTGCCTCGCTTGAGGAGCTCGCGCAGATCCAACTGGAGGCGGCAGCACATCGAGCGAATCATTCCCGGATCGAGCTCCGAGTTGATGAAGTTCTGGAAGTAGGGCAGGCCGTACTTGGCCGTCATGGCGAACAGGAGATCGGCGTTCTCGCTGTCCCAATCGAAATCCTTCGTCATGTTGTAGGTGGGGATCGGGAACGTGAACACACGCCCATCCGCATCGCCTTCCATCATGACTTCCATGTAGGCACGGTTGATCATGTCCATTTCAGCCTTGAGGTCACCGTATGTGAAATCGCAAACGTCCTCGCCGATGAACGGATGGTTATCCGCGATATCCTCCGGGCACGTCCAATCGAACGTCAGGTTCGTGAACGGGCACTGGCTGCCCCAGCGCGAGGGCACGTTGAGGTTGTAGATGAGCTCCTGAATCTGCTGCTTGACCTGATCAAAGGTCATGTCATCCAGCCGAATGAACGGGGCCATGTACGTATCGAAGGAGCTGAAGGCCTGCGCCCCCGCCCACTCGTTTTGCAGGGTGCCCAGGAAGTTGACGATCTGCCCGCAGGCAGAACTGAAGTGCTTTGGCGGGGCGGAGCTGATCGCCCCGCTCACTCCGTTGAAACCTTCTTCGATGAGGCGGCGCAGCGACCACCCGGCGCAGTACCCAGCCAGCATGTCCAGATCGTGAATGTGGTAATCGCCTTCGCGATGTGCCGCTCCCTCTTCCGGTGAGTAGACGCTCGAGAGCCAATAGTTCGCGATGGTCTTACCGGACGAATTGAGGATCAGGCCACCGAGCGAGTAGTCCTGATTCGCATTCGCGTTCACACGCCAATCCGAGCGGTCAAGATACTCGTCCACCGTTGACAGAGCATCGATCGTCACGCGCTGAGAAACCTTGTCCATATCCTCTTCTCCTCTTCCCCACTGGGGCTGCTGTCTCGGACGGCGCGTCAGAGGTGCGCCGTCCGTTGTTCGTTCTTTCCCCGGCTTGCTGTGGCCGCTCGCTTTGGCGAGGACTGCCCATCTTCCGGGGTGCTCCCTAGCCTAATGACCCGACCACAAGATCTAGTGTTTGCAACACGCGGGGAGCACTACATCTAGTGAACGCCCTACGCCCCAGCCCTGCGAAATCCTAGGTCAGAAGTCCTATTTCGGGGCTTGAGGCCGATCTGGATCTAGGCGACTTGTCACCCCCGTGCATGCGCGCCCCGCCTGCCCATGAGTGATAGAGGCATCGCTCTCAGCTACCACGGCAGCTAGGCCGCTGGTGCACACTAGGTAGGTGACCGATCTGCTGACTGCCCTCAACCGCCACGCTCTGCCCGGCCAGATTGCCGGGACCATTGAGCGTCCGGCGCGCGAGAGCCGTACCACGCCGTGGCCCAAGTGGGTGCACCCCGATCTGCTCACCGCTCTGGCTTCCTCGGGGGCAACGGAGGCGTGGATCCACCAAGCCCGCGCCGCCGAGTGCGTGCACGAGGGCCGCCACGTGGTGCTGGCCAGCGGTACGGGTTCGGGCAAGTCGTTTGCCGCCTGGGTCCCGATCCTCAGCGATCTGCTGAGCTTTTCCACCGAGCGCGTGAGCCTCGCCTCCCTGCGGCATCGCCCGACCGCCCTCTACCTCTCCCCCACCAAGGCGCTTGCCGCGGATCAGATGGCGGCGCTTGACGCGTTGATCTCCATGACCGGTTCGCACATTGGCGTGGCTACAGCGGACGGCGATTCGGATCTGCCTGAGCGTTCCTACGCTAGAGATAACGCCGATATCGTCCTCACCAATCCCGATTTCGCCCATCACGTGATGCTGTCCGGGCAGGCCAGATGGGCGCGATTGTGGAGGGGACTCCGGCTGATCGTGGTGGACGAATTCCACAACTACAAGGGCCTGTTCGGCGCGCACGTTGGCCACGTGGTGCGCAGAATCCTCCGCCTCGCCGCACATTACGGCGCCCACCCGTCCGTCATCTTTCTCTCCGCCACCAGCGGCGATCCGGCCGGCGCCGCGAGCCGCTTCCTCGGCGAATCCTTCGGGCCGGTTGAAGCCGTCACCGAGGACGGTTCGCCGCGTGCGGGCAGCACCATCGTGTTGTGGAGGCCCGCTCGGATTGAGAAGAACGACGACGACGGGTTTGCCCCGCCTCCCGCACGTTTCGATGGGCGCGTTGATGACGATCAATGGCTGACCACACCGATCGATGCAGCTTGGCCAGCGCAGCCTGCCAGCGTTCCGGAACACGTAGAGCCCGCGGATGCTCCCATGGAAGATGATGCTCCGCGGCGCGCCGCGAACTCTGAAGCCGGAGATCTGACGGCTTTCCTTGTTGAGCAAGGGGCGCGCCTGCTGACCTTCGTGCGCTCGCGCCCTGGAACGGAACGCGTTGCGGAGATCGCGCAGGAGCGTTTGGAGCTTTCGGCCAGCCACCTAGCTGGCACGGTTGCCGCCTACCGTGGCGGATATCTGCCCGAGGAGAGGCGGGAGCTTGAGGCGAAGCTGCGGACGGGGGATGTGCGAGCCCTGGCCACCACGAGCGCCCTTGAGCTGGGAATCGACATATCCGGGCTGGATGCCGTGGTGGTGACGGGTTGGCCCGGCACGCATGCCTCCTTCAGCCAGCAGATTGGGCGGGCGGGCCGCGCGGGTAGGCCCGGACTCGCTGTGTTTATCGGCCGCGACAATCCACTGGACCAGTACCTCCTTGACCATCCTGAGGTCATCGCGGACACTCCCAGCGAGGCCAACGTGTTCGATCCAGCAAACCCCGGGGTGCTCATCCCGCAGATATGTGCGGCGGCTGCCGAGCTGCCTCTTCAGGCGAGCGACGCCGCCGTTTTCGGGTTAGAAGGCACCGAGCTGTTCGGCGAACTAGCCAACGAAGGCCTGCTTCGCAGCCGGCCCGCCGGATGGTTCTGGAACACCACGCTCGGGGTGGGGGCGCATGAAACCGTCAGCCTGCGCGGCGAAGGATCGACCGTCTCGATCGTGGATACGGCCGATGGCACGGTGCTCGGAACCGTGGATTCGTCCCGTGCGGACACCACCGTGTTCCCCGGCGCCATCTATCTTCATCAGGGAGTCCCCTTTGAAGTAGAGGAACTGGGCGAGGAAGTGGCACTCGTACATCAGCACCGCGACGAGGAGCTGCGAACCTTCGCCCGCGAGGAAACATCGGTGGAGATTCTGGACACTGACGAATCCGTCCAGCTCGCCACTGGCGTCTGGGCGCGGGGAAGCGTTGTGGTCTCCTCGCGCGTTGTGGGCTATGACATCCGGCGTGCCAGAGACGGCATGTATCTGGGCATGGTTCCGCTCGTCATGCCGGTCCGCCAACTCCGCACCCGTGCCACGTGGTGGACCATGAGCGCTGCGGCCATCAAGGAATCTGGCGTGCCCACCGCGGATCTGCCCGGTGCCCTGCACGGAGCCGAACATGCCTCAATCGGCATACTGCCGCTCTTCGCCACATGCGACAGATGGGATCTTGGCGGGCTGTCTACCGCTGCCCACCTCGATACCGGTTCAGCCACCGTCATCGTGCACGATGCCATCGAGGGCGGATCAGGCTGTTCCGAACGCGGCTTCGAGGCCGGCGTGGACTGGATCAACGCCACGCTGGAAACAATCGCCACCTGCCCATGCGTGAGCGGCTGCCCCCGATGCGTTCAGTCCCCCAAGTGCGGCAACAATAACTCCCCCTTATCCAAGCGCGGGGCCCAAGATCTGCTCACGGTGCTCGTCCGTTCGATGCGGGAGGCTCGTTCGCAGGGCCTGCTTGGGCCCGGGACGTCACAGTCATAGGGATAGCTTTCGGCTTGCCCTCAACTGTGACGGACAGGTGACCGCCCTCCGCCTCGCACGCCACCATGTCCAGGTTGTGGCGGGCCACGAGATCCCCAGCCGCGCTACACGCCTGACCCTCACCCGAGAGGCGAAGCTGTTCAGCTCCCGCAAGCGAAGCGAGATCCGCGACGTCCTGAGTGCGGTCTCTGGCCAGCAGGGCCTCCGCAATGGCGAACATCCCGAGTAGGGAGATCACCATTGCTATCACCACAGCGAGGCTCAGCACTGTCCCCGAACCTGCTTCAGTCCTTTCAGTCTCCGTCATGGCAAACTCACCCCCGGTTCAGGAATGCCCGTCACTGTTGAGGACACCTCCATATCGAACGGTGTGAGCACGCCGTTGGGTTCAACAGACACGGTGACAACAACGTATTCTCCATCTGCACCCAGCTCAATATTCGATCCTGGAATGTCCTGCTCATACTGGGAGATCATGTTGGTGATCGGCTTTCCTATCACCGCCTGCCGCGCGAGAGCGCGCGCCACCTCTTGAGCTTGCAGTGCAGCATTGCCCAAGGCGATGGCGGCCATAAGAAGCAAGAATGCCCCCATGATCGGTATCAGACCCATCGCGATTTCGGCCGTGACCATGCCCGATTCTGATGATCGTTTCTTCATGTTGCCATCCCTTCCAAAGGTATCGGCTCACGCACCGCGCGAGCGGGCCGCTGAGGCCGTACCCCACCGGCCCGCTCACTTACACGTTGACGATCGGCCTACATCTTGAAGATGTTCTTGAAGATGCTTTCCACGGCATCTTTGAGCCAATCCTGCTGGACGAGCCAGAGGATGATCCCCGCAAACGAGGATGCCGCCATCGTGCCAACCGCATACTCAGCAGTAGCCATCCCGGATTCCGCATTGTGCTCCTCCATCATGAGCGAGTTTTCCTTAGTGAACATGTTTGTTGTCCTTTCAGTGAGGTGCCCGCGGTTGCGAGCTAGGACAACTCTGTCCGATCACCACATCCCGCAACGTGAATTGCTCTTCCCCTGTGAATAGGGACTGCACGAACCGAACCTGTGGAAACCACGAGCACCTACCCGAAGATGGTGATGCCCGCTGCAGCAATCACCGGAATGATTCCCAGTACCACGAATGCTGGCAAGAAACACAGACCCAGCGGCATCACCAACTTCGTGCCAAGCTTGGCGGCTGCTTCGCGTGCCTTACGGTCCCGGCTCTGCCGTATCGTGTCCGCACACCGTTCAAGGAGTGGCAGCGGGGCCGCCCCGTCCGTCCACGCCGGCTCCAGAGCATCGCGAACTGGGTGAAGGTGCTCTGGGGCCTCGCTCCACGCTTCCTCCCACTGGCCTCCCATGAGGAGAATCTGGGCCGCGCGGTTCACATGGTTTTCGCCTTCTTCTTCGAGTGCGGTATCGAGCGCCCGGAGGGCTCCCGGAATGGACGTTCCAGCGCGCAACGCCGCGCCGATCAGATCGGCGGCCATCGCCCCATCGATCCGATCTAGCGGCAAGCTCCGTTCCTCGCCACCACCTTCGCGCCCTAGCCCCGGACTGTAGATGAAGGCGATGAGCACAATGCCGGCCACGGCAATCATCAACGTCATGTTGCTCGCTCCGCATTGAGCGTCAGCCGCCGCACCCACAGCACGCCAATAATCTCCAGCCCACCGCCAAGAGCAAGGCACATGTATCCAACGATTTCTCCCGTGAGAAACGCCAGAGGCTGTGCGCCAATGATGGTTCCGAAGCCAATCCCCATGAGAGGCAGCCATGAGAGCATTCGCGCGCTTGCTTTCGGGCCGGCTAGTGCCACCTCGCGGGCGGCCGTGGCCTCCCCGGCCTCGGTAATACCGCGAGCGCATGAGTCCAGTATGTCCGCGGTGGGAGCACCCGTTAACCGGCTCATTCGGCATACGGCAACGGCGGCAGGAACGCCGGTGCGCAGTGTTCCTTTTCTCGTGTTGCCCAACGGGCCTCTTGCGTTCCAGATCTTTCGCATGGCCTGCGGGACGCCATGATCATCGAGCTCCCATTGCCCCTCGAATCCCGCTCTCTCCAGAGTCCGCTTCCACGCCTGTTCGGTGCGCTCACCTGAACGCAGCCGTGTGGCAACCTCGGACACAATCATGCCAAGGTCCTCCGGTTGCTTCTTCTTCCGTGGCTTATCTTTGGACTTGCCCCTCTTATCTACCGTCAGGCTCAACCTCCGCCGCTTCACCTTGGCGAGGCGCGGAGCAGCCGGCATCGCCACGCACAACGTGACCACGAGCAGCAGGGCCGCGAGCGCGCTCATGACGCCCTCCTCCTGCGCCTCGTACCTGACGCAGATGCGCCCTCCGCCGCCGGAAGATCGAGGCGCTTGGCCAGCCGTTCCCAGCCGGGACCATAGCTCAGCCGCCCATCACCGCGAACCTCCACGGCGGGCAGCGCCGCAAGTTCCTGGCCCCGCCGTTGGAGAACGGCAATCTGGGAGATTCGACGAACCCCGGCCTGCCGCTCCACGTGAATCACGGCGTCCAAAGCACTCGCTGCCTGCGCGGCCACCACGGCCTCATTCATGTTCGCCAGAGCGCCCAGTGCCACGAGCCGTGCGGGTACATCCACCGCGGAGTTTGCGTGGATTGTGGCCCAGCCGCCCTCGTGCCCGGTGTTCAAGGCGGACAGAACATCCCGCACTTCGCTGCCGCGGCACTCCCCGAGGACGATCCGGTCTGGCCGCATCCGCATCGCAGCGCGCACAAGCTCGCTCATACTGACAGCGCCGGCGCCCTGAACATTCTCCCGGCGTTCTTGCAGGTGAACAACGTGGGGGTGGCGTGGCCGTAGCTCAAAGGCTTCCTCAATGATGAGAATGCGTTCGGTGGGCGGAACTGTTGCGAGAAGCGCAGCAAGCAAGGTTGTTTTCCCCGAGCCAGTGGAACCTGAAATCATGGCGTTGGCACGCGATTGCATGATGGCTTCGAGGATGTATCCCATCCCTGAAAGCATCCCCCGATCGTCGAGATCCTTGATCCCGAACGTCACGGGCCGATGGGTTCGCAACGAGATCAGCGTTCCCTCAGCCGCAAGCGGGGGAAGAACGGCGTGCAGCCGCAGCCCACCGGAGAATGTGCCATCAACGACCGGGCTTGAATCGTCCAAACGCTGCCCGCACGCCGCCGCCAACCGCACGGCCAACTCCCTCACGTCTTCGGCATTGTGGACGTTTTCAAGCTCCTTGACCCGCTCCAGCCCGCGCCCCCGATCAATCCAGATGCCCTTCGCCCCGTTGACGAGAACATCCGTGACGGCTGGATCATCGAGCAGCGGCTGCAAGTGGGGCCCCGCCCCCGCGAGCGCATGGCGGATCTGCCCGCCAATGTTCAGTACATCGCGGATGCCCACGTATTCGGGAGAGACTGCATCGAGCGCTTCGCTAACGCCAGCCCCCGATGCCAGAACCGCACGCGCCGCGTCCACTTGTTCGCGGCTGAGGCGCGCCATCACGCACCCTCTTGGCACGCAGCGGCGATCCGCCCAACTTCTCGCGCCGTGGTGCTGCGCTGGCGATCTCCGAGCCGAACGCCGTGTTCAAGATCCTGCTGCATGTTCCGCAACCTGTGGAGGGCAAACACCTGACTATGGCCGAGCTCCAAGGCAAGAGCCGCTGCCTGTGAGCCCCCATTTGCACCATTGGCCACCACGATCCCCTTGTGATGCGACGGCAACGCGGCAAGAATCCGATGGCACTGCTCAAGCCCACGGGAGGTTGGGTGACTGACGATCACCACCACGTCGCACCACTCCAACCAGCCACGTGAAATCCCATGGCCAAGCCCGGCACCTCTGGGAAGGTCAAGCACGGTGGTTTTGTGGACTTGTGAGAGGGCGGAGATGGCGCGTTCGCCGCTCTCACCACTGGGTGGGACTGCGCCTCGATCATCCGCGCTGAGTACTCTGAGATCCCCGAGGTGCGGGAGTGCCGCATTGAGCCGGCCGGGAACAAGCGCACCCGCATCCTCGTTGAGATCGGCCCACCGCAACCCGGCATCTCCGGCCAATCCCAGATCTTCCGCCAGCCCAAGGGAAAGCGGATCAAGATCGATCAGCCCTGTACTATCCTCTTGGCTCAGATGCCGGGCCAGCCACGATGACAGCATCGATGCCCCCGCCCCTCCGTGAGCTGGCAGAACGCCGATAATGGTCCCGCGCCGCGTGGAACCGGCAGCCACCAAGAGTTCCAGCAAATCGGCCGCCTGTTCTGGTAGGGCGATCACCACGCTGCCCGCAGCAAAATACTGCGTGTAGACAGGATGGAACCGAGCACGCACCTTGACCTCGCTTCCAGGTTCCTCCACGATTCGCAGAACGGCGGGAGTTGCCGTACCTGAGGCCACTCGCGGAACCGCGATCCCGGCCAGCGCAGCCAACCGTTGAACCTCTTTGATCACAGCATCGCTGTGGGCCTCAAGCGTTGCCACGGCATCTTCGCGGTAGGCATCCTCGCGGTAAGTTTCCTCGCGCCGGCCCGGTTCAGTAGCGCGCTTGCCGCCCGCTCTCCTTTGTGAGTTGTTCATGGGCCCTACCCTGACGCACCGGCCCGAACCTTGCACGGCCACCACTGCCACATGTGGATAACTCGTGCCACCGCACGGCTGGGGATACGGCGGGCTTCAATACGGCTGGCTTCGTCGTCGTCGTCAAAAAACAACGGAACCACCCCGCCCGGCCGCCCCACCCACCACTCCGAACCCAAATTCGCACTGTTTCACACAAGGCACGCCGTCAATGTCTCCAACCCCGGGGCGGTTCTGACGTAGCGTCGTCTTAGAAGTGTTCTAGGAGGGAACTATGCCTACCCCGACCGATCCGTACAGCTCGGCTGCTCGGCGCCCATTTGACGAGGATGACGTATTAGCGCCAATCCAATCCACGGCGCAGTCTGCCCCGGAACCGGCCAACGGATATTCCGGAATCACGGCCGCTAGCGCCGAGGAGCCCACACACGGGATGGACCCCGCGTTTGATTCTGACCCCCGCCCCGAAGATGCCGGCCCCGCCTCACTTGCGGACGCGATCGTTCGCCAGGACGGCACCACGGAGCCACGTTCGCCCCGTGCCTCAAGCTCTCCGGGAACCGCGGGAGGTGCCGGCAGCCCTAGCACACCCGGCACCGAATCCGGCGCCGAACTAGGCGCCTCAAGCCCCGCCACCTCCGAGGGAACGCCCGTGGAAGCCGGCGAAGCGACACCCGATATTTTCGCTGATGATGACGAGCTCTTCGCAACCAAAGCCTCCTCATCAGAACCAGCCGAGGCCAAGAAATCACGCCCCGCCCCCGTCCCGGAAGCCCCGGGCAGCCGCGGCTGGGCACACGCCGGAGTGCTCATCGCCACCATCGTGCTGGCCCCGCTGGCGTGGTACTTCCTTTCGGACGCCAGCATTCGCCTTTCCGGCGTGGCAAACAACCCGTGGGAAACCGGCGTGCTCAACTGGGCGGCGATCGGCGAACTGGCCGGCGGGATCGCCATTGTGTCCCTCATCTGGATGCTGGCGCGCAACTCCTCTCTGGGAATTCAGGTAGTTGGCGCGATCACGCTGATCGCGGGCATCGTCCCGCTCATCGCCCCCACCTTCGTCCGCGACACAGTGCTCCCGAAATTCGACAGCCTGATCGGCGGATACAACGATTTCACCGCGAACGTGGTGGATCACATCACCTCTGATCTGAGCTCTGGCCGATTCCTCATGTTTGGCGCATTCCTGCTCCTGACCGGCTTTGTTTCCCACTCCGTGCGCCGCAAAGGCGAGCGCGCGGGTGATGCGCGGGCGCGGCGCTCTATTGCGCTTGATTCGCAGGCGCAGTAACCTCACTTTTTGTCACGAGCGCGCCGGGACTGTTCCCGGCGTGCTTCTTTGGCTCAGGTTGTCAGGTTTCCCAGAAGTACCCAGCGTTCCCCAATCGTCCCCGCGTTCAGCCAACGCCTAGTCCCCATCGTTAGGATCCCCCATGGCCACACCGGCCGATAACTCGTGTGTGTTCATTCCCGGACCGTGGAGCCACCGTTTCATTCAAGCCAATGGCTGCCAGTTCCACCTTGCGCACATGGGCGAGCACCGCGATGACCGCCCCCTTGTTCTTCTGGTCCACGGACACCCGGAGTACTGGTGGGCGTGGCGGCATCAGCTGGAGCCGATCGCTCAGGCGGGCTACGAGGTCGCGGCAATCGATCAGCGCGGGCTCGGCGGCTCGGACAAGACTCCCGAGGGCGTTGACGCCGGCACATTGACGCGCGATCTGAGCGGAATTGCTCGGAGCCTGGGGGCCTCGCGCGTTGTGGTGATCGGGCTGGGGCGCGGCGGCATGCTCGCGTGGGCCGCGCCGGCGATGTTCCCTGATCTTGTTGCGGGAATTTTGACGTTTTCCGCCCCACATACCCGTACGCTTCAGCGCGCTGGCATGCACGTCACGTTCCGCACGTGGCGGCATGTGGCCCAGACTTTCGTCAGCCCGCTGGCGCGCAAGGCGCTCCGCAACGAGTCCTACGTCAAGGGCCTGCTCGCGGAATGGTCCGCGCCCGGCAACGATGGCGCCACGTCTCAGGCCGAACACTACGCCGCCGCGATGCGCCTTCCCGAGGCCGCTGACATCGCCGTTGAGCAGCTGCGATGGTCATACACCTCCACCACCCGCCCCGACGGCCGCAAGTTTTTTGACGTGACGAAGCGGGACATCGAGGTTCCCGTGTGGACCGTGCGCGGGGATCTGGACCCGCTCCTGCCCAAGCGCGCGTGGCACCGCGACGCCGAATTCGTCACCAACACCTACCGGCACATCACGGTTCCGGGCGCTGGGCACTTCGTCAACGAGGAGGCGCCCGAGGAATCCACGAGCATTATCCTCGAGTTCTTGGCATCGCTTCCGTAGGTTTGTTTTTTGACGACGACGGCGGCCCCTCACAATGAGGCCTGTATCACTATTCGGGGCGCATGGGGCTGACAAGAACGGTGGGGTTACAGTAAAGGAGCGTCTTGTTCATGGTGTGACGCAGGAGTGCACCCATCGCAGCAGCAGTAGGCGCCACAAACCCATATCTTGGAGGACCACATGAAACGCTTGACGCGCACTACATCTGCCGGCCTCGCCGCTGGTGCCCTTACTCTGGCGCTCGCACTGTCTGGGTGCGGCGGTGACGATCCGGCCCCGGCCAGCACTAGCGCCGGTACCGAATCGCAGGCCCCCGCAGAATCGCCAACTCCCACCACGCCTGAGGAAGGCCCAACCGGTGCCGAGGCCATTGAGGAAGCTCGGACCAATCTAGACAATCTGGAGTCAGTGACGGTTTCCGGAAGCCTTGAGATGGACGGCGAGAACATGGAGGTTGCCGGAACCGGATCATTGGCTGATGGTGGCAACTACTCTCTATCGGTGAGCGGAAATTACTCTGGCATCGATGGTGACCTGACAGTCGTGGGAGCTGACGGCACCTTGTACATCAAGGCCTCAGAGAGCTTCTTCGAAACAGCCATGGGTGATACCTCAGGCCAGATAGCGGCCACCTTGGGCGATAAGTACCTCGCGATTCCCGCCGATCAAGCCGCGGGCGTGGATGGCCTAACCCTGAAGGACTTCATTAACTCCTTCACTGAGCAAGATTTCAATGCCTCGGCGCTCAAGGATCCGGATGCTCCGGGTGTTCTGGTGGAAGTTGAAGGCCGGGAGGTCTACAGCTATGAGACGAACGATAATGACGGCTCGCTCCTGTATCTGACAGCGGATGGCGAAAACCAGTTCGCCGGGATCGAATCTCCCGAAGCAGGCAATGTTCTCCTCACGGACCACAGTCAAGCAGAGGAAGTTGCGGCTCCAAGTGAGGACGAGGTTATGACCATGGAGCAACTGCAACAGGCGATGGTCGGCTAACCTAGCCGAACCCTAGCCGACTGCCTTCACTGCGCCAGAGGGGCCGTCCTAGTGAGTACCGAGCTCGCTTGGACGGCCCCTTTTCGCTGGTTGGTTTACTTACATGTCGCCGTTGGCCCCTCTTATCGCCCGTTGGACTACTTATGTCACCGATGGACATGGCACACCATGTCCATCTAGTCCATTACTATTCCATTCGTCCATAACTGGTCCAACTCTGAACCTGACTTGTCAAGAGCCTGCGCGGAATTCTGCGCACAGCCATAACCGTCCAGACCTTCGTCCTAACTGGAGCGATGACGCTACAGTGGAGGGCATCTTGCTTGCTGTAGGAGGTAGGCAAGTACCGATATCTGCAGATGTAGACGCCAAAAACTCATAGATTTGGAGGCTCACACATGAAACGCTTCACACGAACCACATCCGCCAGCCTAAGTGCTGGCGCCCTAGCACTGGCGCTAGCCCTATCTGGGTGCGGCGGTGACGATCCGGCCCCGGCCAGCACTAGCGGAGGTGCCGAATCGCAGGCCCCCGCAGAATCGGCAGCGCCCACTGTCCCCGAGGAAGGCCCAACCGGTGCCGAGGCCATCGGGGAAGCGAGAACCAACTTAGATAACCTGGAATCAGTGACCGTCATCGGAAGCATTGATCAGGACGGCGAGTCCATGGAGGTATTGGGAACAGGGTCATTAGCCGATGATGGCAATTACTCTCTTGAGGTCAGTGGCAGCATCATTCCTGACAACGGTGCGGTGAGTATCGTGCGGGCCGACGGCACGTATTACATCAATGGCTCGGAAAGCTACTTTGAAACCGTCATGGGTGACACAGACGGCCAGATAGCAGACACCTTGGGCGATAAGTACCTCGAGGTTCCTGCAGATCAAGCTGAGGGCGTGGAGGACATGACCTTGAAGAGCTTCGTTGACACCTTCACTCAGCAAGACTTCGATGTCTCTGCGTTGAAGGATCCAGACGCTCCAGGTGTTCTCGATACGGCAGACGCCTCGCCGGATGATCCAGACGGCATGCAGGTCTACGCATATGAAACCAACGACAATGACGGCACGCTCCTGTATTTGACTGCTGATGGAGAGAACCAGTTTGCCGGGATCGAATCTCCCGAGGTGGGCAACGTGCTCCTCAGTGAACACAATCAAGCAGAAGAAGTTCAGGCTCCTGGCGAAGACGAGGTCATGACCATGGAGGAGCTGCAGGAGGCACTCGCAGGCTAACGCGGCTACCTGCTACTCCGTAGCTGGGGCTCCAACGAAGATCTCATAGGAGGGGCACACAAACTTCAGCCCACACTCCATGCACTCCGGGCGGCGGGAATGACAAACCTGCCGCCCGTGAGTGATGATTTGGTGGCACGTGAACGTC
Organism: Ancrocorticia sp.; assembly: GCF_052089425.1. Lineage (NCBI taxonomy): Bacteria > Bacillati > Actinomycetota > Actinomycetes > Actinomycetales > Actinomycetaceae > Ancrocorticia > Ancrocorticia sp. The sequence goes on from NZ_JBQCZW010000011.1 coordinate 61,117, forward strand.
CACCTTTCTTCGGGCAAAAGCTGGCTGATGTCCGTTTCGGCTTTGACCGGGTCCTCATGGCGGGTCCAGCCCCACCGCCTCGCCAGCCTCCCCACGTGCGTATCCACCGTGATGCCAGGGACGTCAAACGCGTTGCCTAGCACCACGTTGGCAGTCTTGCGGCCAACTCCCGGCAGGGACACGAGATCTGGGAGGTTTGCCGGAACCTCCCCGCCGAACCTTTCGCACAGCGCCGCCGAGAGGCCGGCGCAGGATTTCGCTTTGGAGCGAAAGAACCCAAGGGGCCGGAGGATCCCCTCCAGTTCCTCACGGCTGGCACCAGCCATCGCCTCAGGGCTCGGGAAGCGAGCGAACAGTGTGGGAGTTACAGAGTTGACCCGTGCATCTGTTGTTTGGGCCGAGAGAACGGTGGCAACAAGCAGCTCGAAGGGGTTGGAGAAGTTGAGCGCACACTGCGCATCCGGATACAAATCATCGAGCTCATGGGTGATGGCACTGGCACGCTCGCGCCGTTCTTTCAGCGAGCGTGCCCTGTATGGAAGTCGGACGCGTTGAGACATACTTCAAGCATATTGGTGTCAATGTCCCTGCGAAGATGGCAAGATGTGATGTGTATGGCATATTGTTGATGCGGTTAGAAAACAATTCCGAAGAATCAGGTCTGATCGAGGCCTTTGAAGCTTGCGATAGAAAGGGAACAAATGGACACCACCGTTCTGAAGGGGGTTCCCCTCTTTAAGGATCTCGACGCAGAGGATCTCGAGGGTCTCGGTGAGCTCATGAGCGAGACCAGCCTGAAGCGTGGAGATTCGCTCTTCCGTGAAGGCGATGAAGGTGATCGGCTCTACGTTCTGACTGAAGGTAAGGTCAAGCTCAGCCACGCCTCGGATGACGGCCGCGAGAATCTGATTGCAGTGCTCGGCCCGGGCGAGATCATCGGCGAGCTCTCATTGTTTGATCTTGGAGCACGCTCTTCAACGGTCACGGCGATCGCTCCAACCAAACTGCTTTCACTGTCCCACAAGGACATGATGGTTTTCCTGACAGCTCACCCCGAACTCTCTCAGTCCATGCTGCGCGAACTTGCACGCCGCCTGCGCCACACCAATGAACAAATGGCAGATCTCGTGTTCTCTGACGTGCCTGGCCGCGTTGCCAAGGCACTGCTTGATCTGGCCAACCGCTTCGGCGAGCGCACGCCTGAAGGTATCTACGTGCCTCACGATCTCACGCAGGAAGAGCTGGCTCACCTTGTGGGCGCTTCCCGCGAGACCGTCAACAAGTCGCTTGCTGACTTCGTCTCCCGCAACTGGATTCGGCTTGAGGGCCGGGCCGTCCTGCTTATCGAAGTGGGCCGCCTCCAGCGCCGCGCGCACTGACGCCTAACGCACAACACACGTGTGGGCCGGTCTTCACCGGCCCACACGTGCATGTAAGGACTACCTACTTGTTCGGGTTCTGCCCGCGAGATGGGTTATTCGTCGTCGTCGCTTGGGCAGCCATGACGACTTCCTCATCCTCGGCAATAAGAACGAGCTCTACTGCGCTCGGATTTCGTCGTCGTCAACCCGACAAACGAGCTCGACTTCAACCGGAGAATCGAGCGGAAGTACGGCCACTCCCACTGCGGAACGGGTGTGCGCACCCGCCGGGCCGAAAATCTCCCCGAAAAGATCGGACGCACCGTTCGCCACCTGCGGCTGTGCCGTGAAGCCGGGCGCGGAGGCCACGAACACCGTCACGTGAGTAACCGTGAGCGCCTCCCCACCCACGGAGGCGGCAGCCGCCAACGCGTTCAACGCCGCGAGCCTCGCTTGATCGTAGGCCTGCTCGGGGCTGACCTCACCGCCAACTTTTCCTTGAACCGGCAGTGCGCCATCCACGAAAGGGAGCTGGCCGGACGTGCGAACCTCATCGCCCGTCCTCTTCGCCGGAATGTAGGCCGCCACCGGAGCGGCAACGGGCGGCAAGGTAATGCCAAGCTCAGCGAGCTTTTCGGTCAAACGTGCCATGTTAAGCCTTCGGGCGCTTGAGGTAGGCCACGAGATTGGAGCTGTCGGGGCCCGGAATAACCTGAACCAGTTCCCAGCCTTCCTCACCCCAAGTGTCCAAGATGGCCTTCGTGTTATGAATCAAGAGCGGTATTGTCGCGTATTCCCAAGTTTGCATGGTTTCATCCTAATGGGCGGCTCCCACAGGCGGGAGAGGTGTTCGCGTCCGCTACAGTGCGGACCCCTTACCGCGGCAACGGCAGGTCGCTAGAACGCCAGAAATCTAGGGTTCCAAGACGATCGGGTTCCAAGACTATAGGGCTCCAAGGCTTGAGAACTTCAGCGATTCCGGACTCCATAACGCTAGGACGGCCAGAGACTAGGAAGCCCGGCCAAGCCTCGGCAGTTTCCCATTGCGCAGGGCCTCTGCCAATTCGTCTGTTCCGGACGCGAGGCGATCAGCCCAGTCCTCTTCTTCCGGGCACTGGCGAACAAGCGCGCGGCGTTCGCGTTCCGTTAATCCGCCCCACACACCAAAAGTAATCCCAGAATCGAGGGCATCAGCAAGGCACTGGACCCGAACGGGACAGGAAAAGCACACCTGCCGTACTTCACGCTGGGCCGCGCCCCTCACGAATAGAGCGTCGGGATCCTCATGCGCACAAGCAGCATAGACGGCCCACGTCTGGTCAGCTTCCATTACTGACATTGTTCACTCCCTTCCAATTCCCTTTTACTTTCCAGCCACAGAAACAGCCCTGTTTCCTATGACATACCCTCTGACGTAGTGACCCCAGTCACCTCGTGCACCTCCATACTAAGCATCAAGTTCGGATTTTCCCAATTTGGGGCCCTGCTGATACGCCAGCTAATACGATTAGGCACTGCTCAAACGAATGATTTTTCGTAGGAATGGCGGAAAATCGCCAAAAAGCCACCACAGGGACATATTGCGTGGCCAATAACCCACCACCTGACTCGGGACATCTGCAAGCTGAACACGTATTCTGGTGGCTATGTCGAGTTCTCGCCAGCAAGGTGCCACTGCGCGCCAGATCATGACACAGACGTTCGCGCTGCTGTCAGCCATCGTCCTCGGAGGCGCGCTGATCGCAGGGATTGCGCTGCCTGCAGTAACGGCTGCGGGTACCGCGATTAACGCGGGCACAACGGTATTCGAAGGCGTGCCAGAGGATCTGGGATACACCGAACCCTCCGAACAGTCAGTGATTCTGGCCTCCGATGGCTCCGTCTTGGCGCGTTTCTACTCGGAGAACCGGATCGTCGTGTCCTCCGATCAGATCTCACAGCACATGAAGGACGCGGCCGTATCCATTGAGGACCGGCGTTTCTACGAACACAACGGCGTTGACGTTCAAGGCATCGTGGGAGCGCTCGTTTCCAACCTCACCGGCTCGAGCCTGTCCGGCGGCTCCTCCATCACGCAGCAGTATGTGCGTAACGCACTGATCGAACAGGGCCGCATTTCCGGCGATGACGCCGAAATCGATGAGGCAACCGAAAAGAGCATCGGCCGTAAGATCAACGAGGCCCGCTACGCCATCAGCATCGAAAAAACCATGAGCAAGGATGAAATCCTCACGGGCTATCTCAACCTAGCCCAGTTCGGGCGCTCCGAATACGGAGTGGAAGCCGCGGCCCAGCGTTACTTCTCCAAGAGCGCTGAAGATCTTTCCATTGCGGAGGCAGCAACCCTGGCGGGCATCACCCAGTCCCCCGCGCGATGGGATCCCATCAAGCACCCCGAAGATGCCCAAACCCGGCGCAACACCGTACTTGGCACGATGCTCACCAACGGCTACATCGATCAGGAAGAACACGACAAGGCCGTTGACACCCCGATCGAGGACACCCTCAAGATTTCCGATCCGCAAAACGGTTGTGGGGATGCAGGTACCTCTGCCTACTTCTGCGAATACGTTGTTCAGGACGTGCTGCAGGACGATTCGTGGGGCGCCGATAAGGATGATCGCGTCTCCCAGCTCTACCGCGGCGGCCTCACCATCCAGTCAACGATCGATCCCAAGGCCCAGAAAGCGGCCTACGATTCGATCGTTGCCGAGATCCCGGTTGGCGATGGCTCCGGCACCAAGATGGCCCTATCCAGCATTGAGCCGGGCACCGGACACATCAAGGCCATGGCCCAGAACACCAAGTACGGCAACGGAGATATCGGCTCCGATACAACAACGGTCAACCTGAACGCCGGCGTGAGCATGAAGGGCGGCAGCGGCCGTCAGTCAGGATCAACCTTCAAGGTATTCACGCTGATCGAATGGCTGCGTCAGGGCCACACCGCCTACGAATCCATCAACTCCAATTCGGGCACAATCCCCGCCAGCTCCTTCACCAGCTCCTGTGCCCCAGAGCAGCTTGCTGATTACAAGTTCACGAACCTTGAGGGCAAGGGCGGCGGTCAAATGACCGTGCTGGAATCCACGCGCCAATCGGTCAACGGCTCCTTCGTTCACATGGCCAGTCAGCTGGATATGTGCAACATCGGGAACATCGCCCAAGATCTGGGCGTCCAGCGTGGCGATGGTGAGGATTGGCGCTACATCCCCGCTCAGGTGCTCGGCGCCAATGACATTGCCCCGATGTCCATGGCCAACGCTGCTGCTTCCCTCGCGGCAGACGGCAAGGCGTGCAAGCCCTTGTCCTTCACCTCGATCAAGGATGTGGAGGGCGAAGACGTTGTCACGAAGGAACCTGACTGCGAGCAGGTTCTGGATCCGGAGATCGCCCGCGAAACCACATCCGTGCTCAAGAATGTTGTTCAGAACGGCGCCACCGGCGAATCCGCCCAGGTGCCCGGGCGCGAAGTAGCCGGCAAGACCGGCACCTCGAACAATGATTACGATGCATGGTTCATGGGATACACCCCTCAGCTGGCCACCGCGATTTGGCACGGCCACCCCGAGGGACAGATCCCCATGATCGGTTCCACAATCAACGGGCGCTACTACTACGAGGTGTACGGCGGCCTGTTCCCCGCCCAGGTGTTCTCGGATTACCTGCCGCAGGCACTCGAAGGCGAAGCCGCAGAAAGCTTCACCGCGCCATCTCGCAACGTCACCAAGAATCCGAATCCTCCGAAACCGCAGCCTAAGGAAGAATCCGATGGTGGCGGCGGCTCAAGTTCGTCGGATGATGACGAGGATTCCGATAGTGGAGATTCCGATGACGGAGGAGATTCAGATAATGGCGGCGGTTCGGAAGACGACGACGATTAAGCCGTGAACACCTCATCTTCATTCGCACGGAAGATGCGCATAGGTGCCGCTGGAGTGGCTGCCGCAGGAAGTGCCGCGGCACTGTGGGGCTTAGCCGAGGCTCAGGCCTTCACGGTGCGCCAGCGGACGCTCATGGTGGCGCGTCAGGGTGCGGGTACCAGCTTCCCGTCGCCCCTGCGCGTCCTGCACCTATCTGACATCCATCTCATGCCGTACCAGCGGAACAAGCTCCGTTGGTTGGAGTCACTCGCCGATCTGAAGCCAGATCTCGTCGTGATGACGGGCGATCAGCTTGCCTCCGAGGAATCCTTGCCGTTGCTTCTCGATGCGTTGGCGCCACTTTCCGGGCTTCCCGGCGCATTCGTGTACGGCTCGAATGATTACTACAAACCACACCTGAAGAACCCGTTCGTGTACTTCAAACAGAGGCAGCCCGCCGGCCACATCAAGAGGCGCGAGCGCGAGCTCCCATGGCAGGCGATGACAGCCGCATTCGAATCCTACGGCTGGCTCAACCTCAACAACGCGCGTGGCAATCTTTCAGCTGGCGGTTGGGATATCCAGCTGGTTGGAGTGGACGATCCACACATCGAACTGGACGAATACCCAGATGATGTTTCAGGATCTGGATCCGGTGGCGATTCTGCCGCGGCTTCCCGCCTCTCAACCAACCCGAACATCCAGCGCATCACGTTCGGCCTCACGCACGCTCCCTACACGCACATCTTGGACAAGATGGCTGGCGAGGGCTGCACCGCCGTGTTTGCCGGACACACTCACGGCGGGCAGGTCTGCATCCCCGGCTACGGCGCATTGGTCACCAATTGCGATCTTGAACCGAAGTACGCATCCGGCATGTTCCAGTGGCCGTTGACTAGTCAGCGCGTGATCCACGGGGACGGTATCGCTCCCACCGGGACGGAGCTTCGGCCGACGTCATGGGTCAACATCTCTGCAGGCATCGGTGCCTCTCCCACCGCGCCAGTTCGAGTGGCCTGCCGGCCAGAAGCCGTTCTTGTGGAGTTCGCTGCCGTTTAGCCGGCGCCTAAGCCGCGCGGCAAACTGTCGCCTATACCGCACACCGTGGCATGACTCGTCAGCATCCCACACGGCGAACTGTCGCGCGATTCACCTCCGTTTCCGCGGTACCAGTTTTCTTTTCGAGCCGCTCCTCGGCTAAGATGATCAGGTTGCCGCTGGTGAGAACCAGCAGTTTCGGGGTGTGGCGCAGCTTGGTAGCGCGCTTCGTTCGGGACGAAGAGGCCGTGGGTTCAAATCCCGCCACCCCGACCGTGTGCTGTCGCAGGACATTGGAATAGGGCGAACCCTCATTTTGTGGGTTCGCCCT